>JBEEKG010000091.1:0-16225 GCA_041168785.1 Cyanobacteriota bacterium | reverse complement strand
GAGCTGGGTGAGGGTGCAGGCCCAGGCCAGGAAGCAGAGCGATTCATAGAGATTGCTGATCGGGAAGTGGCCCGAATCCCACCAGCGCAGCACCAGTTGGGCTGTTAGGCACAGGTTCGCGACAGCGACCAGCAGCCGCACCGCCGTGCTGGTGCGCCCCCCACTGAGGGACCAAAAAGCCAACGGCAGAACCAACAACAGCAGGGCAAATGCCGCCAGGCCAAGGCCGAGCACCGGATCAGTCAACAGGGCAGGCACAGGCATCGCATGAGGTGGGTGCAGTCTGACGAATCGCCGGGGCTGTCAGCGGCTGGCCTGTCGCAATAGAAACAGGCCGCCACCGATGCCGATCACTACGGGCAACCAGGCCGAGAAATAGGGACTAAGCACGCCTTTCACACCCAGCGAACTGAACACGAACGCCACCAGGTAGTAGCCAAAGATCAGCAGCACACTGAGCCCAAATCCCTGGCTGCGGCTGCGTCGAGAATGGGGTCTGACGCCAAGGCTGCTGCCGATCAGGCCAAAGACCAGGCACACGGCGGGGAAGGCAAATTTTTCCTGGATTCGCACACGTAGCTTCCGCGCCCCCTGCAGGTCGCTGGCCTCCCGCAGCAAGCGTTCGGCAGTCCGTGCCTGACCAATGGTCATGGAGTTGGAATCCTTCGGCAATTTGGCCACCTGCAGGGGCTGACTTCCCAAGGGGTAGAGGTAGCGATCGAAATCCGCCGAGGTGGTGGCGCTGTCCGCCCCCTCCGTGACCCCGAAGACGTGGCCATCCAGAAACTCCCACTGGGCATCGGGCTCACTCCAGCGGGCGCGATCAGCACTGAGCAAGACCCGTTGATCACTGCGCGAGAGGTCGAGCAAGGTGACCCGTTCCATGACGCCCTTGTTAAATCGCTGGGCATAGAAAAAATGGGTCAGTCCCCTCTGCGTTGTGCCATCGGGTGACTGAATCTCGCCATACTTCGAGAACATCACATTGTCCTTCTGTTCACCCGCCACGGCCCTGCCGATGGCTCGATTGAGGGTGTTCTTTGCCTCCAGCAGCGTGCGCGGCACGATCGCCTCGTTGAAGGTGAAGGTGAGCAGGGTCATCACCAAGGCCACGGCAACAGCGGGCATCACCATGCGCCAGGTGGCCACCCCCACGCTGCGGAGGGCCGTGAGCTCGCTGTTTCCAGAGAGCTTGGAATAGGTGAGCAGGGTGGCCATCAAGGTGGCCATCGGGAAGGACAACACCAGAAACGACGGCATTTCTAACACCAGCACCCGAACTGCCACATCCAGTGGTAGGCCCGACTCGGCCACCCGGCGGACCAGTTCGAACACGGCGCCCACGGAGAGCGAAACGGCGGTAAAGGCGGCGATCCCGAAGATCAGCGGACCGATCAGCTCCGCCAACAGCCAGCGATCCATCAGGGGCAGTTGCCTCCAGGGACGCAGCAAGGATTGGCGGTAGCGATGCAGTGGGGTCATAGGCGGAAAGCCTCGCCGAGGTAATGCCGGCGCACCAGTGGATCGGATCCCACCTCTTGTGAGCTGCCAGAGGCCAGGATCGAACCCTCTGAGAGGATGTAGGCCCGGTCGGTGATCGCTAGGGTTTCACGCACGTTGTGGTCCGTGATCAGGAGCCCCATGCCCCGGCTTCTGAGTTGGTCGATCAGTTGTTGCAGATCGGCAACAGCGATCGGGTCTACCCCAGCGAAGGGTTCGTCAAGCAGCAGATAGCGGGGCCCCTCCAGACCGACGGCGAGGGCCCTGGCGACCTCACAACGGCGGCGTTCGCCACCAGAGAGCTGGTATCCCTTGCGGTTCTGGAAAGGCGTCAGATGAAAATCCGTGATCAGGCCCTCCAGTCGCTCCCGACGTCGATCCAGTGGCGTGGCACTTTCCTGAAGGGCCAGGCTGAGGTTGTCGCGCACACACAACTGCCGGAACACACTTGGCTCCTGGGGCAGATAGCCGATCCCCAGCTTTGCCCGCTGGGGCATCGGTAAATGCTCGATCGTCTGGCCATCCATCAACACCTGGCCTGAATCGGGACGCATCAGACCTGTCACCAACCCGAACGTTGTGGTCTTGCCGGCTCCGTTTGGGCCCAGCAGACCCACCACTTCGCCGGGCTCAAGCTGCAGCGAGACATGGCTTACCAGGAGCCGGCCACCAATCGCCAGCACCACATCGACCAATTCCAGGCTCATGGCTTCAGAACCATGGGCGCGTTGAGCCGGTAGAGCGTGACAACCTGTTCTCCTTGGGCTGGTTCAGCCACGATGCGCTCGCGTTCCACGAGATACACCAGCCGTTCGGCCTGGATGCTGTGACCACCCTCTTGGATGACGTCCACATCTCCGCTGAGGACGACCCGGCCTTCGCGGCTGAAATACTGCGCCTGACGGGAGGTGGCCACCACCCGCTGGTCGGGATAGACGATGCGGACATTTCCGGTTGCGGTGACCACCCCGGTGCTGTTGTCGGCTTTTTGCAGGTCTGACTCAATGGTCACCAACCCATTGGTGGGGGTCACCACCACCGGGCTGGCATCCGGTTGGGCCGTGGCCACTGGGGCACTGAAGGTGGCGGCCACGGCTAAGAGTGCAACCAGACGCTTGGACCAGAAACGCAGCATCAGATCGACCAATGGCTCAGGCCCGCACCGCTTTCGAGGCAATCTACAGAAGGCTGTTGCAGCGCCGATGCAAGCAGTTTGGGGCTTGGACAGCCAGCCACCGACCCGTGTTCCTGCAGGGCCCTTAAGCGCGCGGCGGTTGTCTGGCGAAGGGCTTCGAGGTTGAGTCCAAGGGCGATGTCTTCTGATCGTGCAAGCCGTCCCAACACCTCTCCCATCAGGATCGTGGCCCCGCGAAGATTGCCCCGTTCGTGGTGTAGCTCGGCGACGGCAATCTGAAGGATTCCCTGTAATACAGGCCGCATGACGCCAGCAGTCTCGTGCCAGAGGGCCTCGAATCCATCGTGGCAGCCATACCAATCGCCTGCATTAAAGAGAGCAATGGATTCATTCAGCCGAGGGTCGGCCAGCAACCCCTGTTCCTCAGGGTCCAGGGGTGACGATGACTGGAGCTCAGGCACGCGTCAGCGCTTGGCCGCCTTTTTGGAGGGCAGCTTGCGCAGCCGGATCGATTCGGGCGTCACCTCCAGCATCTCGTCGGGGCCGATGTATTCGAGCGCCCGTTCCAGGGTCATCTGAATCGGGGCCTGCAGCGTGTCGAGCACTTCAGCGCCGGCGGATCGGATGTTGGTCACCTGTTTGGCCTTGCAGACGTTCAGCTCCAGATCCGGCGGACGGTTGTGCTCACCCACGATCATTCCCTTGTAGACCTTGGTGCCGGGGGTGATGAAGAACTGACCCCGATCTTCCGCGCCCTTGAGTGCATAGAAGGTGGCCGTTCCCTCCTCAAACGCAATCAACACGCCGTTGCGGCGATTATCCATATCGCCCTGCATCGGGCGGTAGTCGAGGAAGGAGTGGCTCATGATCCCTTCGCCGCGGGTGGCGCGGATGAATTCCCCTCGGAAACCAATCAGACCCCTGGAGGGCACCACGAATTCCAACTGGGTCCGGCCGTCATTGGTGTTCTCCATGTTCTGCATCTCGGCCTTGCGGATGCCGAGTTTTTCGATGCAAGCTCCCACCGATTCCTCTGGCACATCCAGCACCAGGGTTTCGTAGGGCTCCGATGGGGTGCCATCGATGGTGCGGAAGATCACCTGGGGCTGGGACACCTGAAACTCATAGCCCTCGCGGCGCATCGTCTCGATCAGGATGCCGAGGTGTAGCTCACCCCGGCCGCTCACGGCCCAGCGGTCAGGGGAGTCGGTGTCTTCAACCCGCAGCGCCACATTGGTCAGCAGTTCCTTCTGTAGGCGGTCGCGGACCTGGCGGCTGGTGACGAACTTGCCCTCCTTACCCGCGAAGGGCGAGTCATTGATGACGAAGGTCATCTGCAAGGTGGGTTCATCCACCCGGATCAGAGGCAGGGCTTCGGGGTGATCGGGGCAGGCGATCGTCTCCCCAATATTGACCTCGTCAAAACCGGCGACGGCCACGAGGTCGCCGGCACGGGCCTCTTCGATTTCAACCCTCTGCAGCCCCTGGAAGCCGAGCAGTTTGCTGATGCGGCTGCGCTTGATACTGCCGTCGTCGCGGATCAGGGCCGCGGGTTGGCCAGCCTTGATGGTGCCGTTATGAATACGGCCGATCATGATCCGGCCGAGGAAGTCCGAGTAATCGAGCGTGGTGACCTGCAACTGCAGGGGCTTCTCCGGGTCACCGACCGGAGGCGGCACATGACGCAGGATGGCTTCGAAGAGCGGCTTCATGTTGTCGCTCTCGGTCTTCATGTCCGGCTTCGCGTAGCCACCCATGCCGCTTCCGAAGAGGTAGGGAAAATCGCATTGGTCGTCATCGGCGCCCAGCTCCAGGAACAGGTCGAGCACCTTGTCCACAGCCACCTCGGGATCCACACGGGCCCGGTCGATCTTGTTGACGAACACGATCGGTCTTAACCCCTTTTCGAGGGCTTTCTTCAGCACGAAGCGGGTCTGGGGCATCGGGCCCTCATTCGCATCCACGATCAACAGGCAGCCATCCACCATGCCCAGCACCCGCTCCACTTCGCCACCGAAGTCGGCGTGCCCCGGGGTATCGACGATGTTGATCCGGATGCCGTCGTAATCGACCGCGGTGTTTTTTGAAAGGATGGTGATCCCGCGCTCACGCTCGAGATCGTTGGAGTCCATCACACAGGTTGGAATCGCCTCTCCCTCACGGAAAATGCCCGACTGGCTGAGCAGGGCATCCACAAGGGTGGTTTTGCCATGGTCAACGTGGGCGATGATCGCAATATTGCGAATCGGCGTGCCTGGGTGTGCACTACTCATACTTGGGATGACCTACGTTTAAATAGGTCAGATTTAGTGATCGTTTGTAGTTGACTGGAAGTTTGAAAGAAGCTTGCTTGAACGAGAATCTTGAGCTTGAACGAGAATCTTGAACGAGAAGCGACTTTTAACTTGAAGCCAGGAGACGACTCTATCCCACGCCCCTGCCAGCCCTGAGACTGCCTCGGGTCACGCCGAGACGGCTATCCAGCTGCTCCCGCTGCCACAGCTCGCGGCCGCTGATTTCACCCCGCAGGGTCGCGGCATACTGCTGCACTCTGTGCTGGGCTTCCTCGGGCGACTCGAGCAGCAACTCCAGCCTCAGCTGGCGGACGCCCGCCCTGAGGAGCTGGGGTAGGGCCTCAGCCGCGGTCTGGGCGCGGCCGTTGAACAGGGTGTTACGGCAGCCAAGATCCGCCAACAGGGGATGGTCACTGCCACTGCGATCGCGCAGCACAACGCTGTGATGCTCGCAGGGCCGGCCGCAGTCGGTGTGGTCATGCCCGTCGGAGAGAAAGGCACAGAACAGACAGTGCTCCATGTGAAACAGGGGCATGTGCTGGTGCACGGTGACGGCAACCCGGCCGGCGGGGCAGCCCCGAACCAGGGACAGCATCTGTTGCAGATCCAGGTCGTAGCTGGCGGTGATGGACTGCAGCTGCCAGTGCTGCAAGAACCAAGCGGCCGTGAGCGGGTTGGCCACATTCAGGGAGAAGTCACCGTGGCAGGGGCCCAGGGAGCTCAGAACCTCCAGCTGGTCGGCGTTGCGCACGACATAGGCATCGGGATTCGCCTTCAGTAGCGGTTCCAGGGTCCATCGCTCATCCGGGCGGGTGATACGGGATCCGGCGAGCCAAATCCCCTTGGGCCAGCAGCCCCGCCCAATCGCTACCGCTTCGCGCAGATCACTGGGATGGTCCAGGTCGGCGATCACGGCCGCAACCGGCTGATCACGCAGGGCCCGGAGCTGGTCGAGATGCCGCACCAGCACGATCAGATCGGGGGGCGAGGCGCCGTCCTCCTCAAGGGCAGGCAACTCATCGCCCGTCACTGCAGCCAGCTGCTGCAAACAGGTCGATACATCGAAGTGCTCCGTTGCCGGGGTCGGCGTTCGTGGATCTGGGGCACCCGCCTCTGGTCCGAGCTGGGCAAGCAACTCCACCAGGCCACGGCGCATGCGGTTGAGTTCTGTCACGGGCAGGAAGAGGAGCCCCTCCAGGTCCAGCTCCAGCGCATCGAGGCGCCAGGGCGTTCCACCGAGGCGGCCGAGCTGGGCCACCAATCGATCGTGGTCGAGAGGTTGGCCCGTCGCGCGCTGGAGAGGGGAGGCCGAGCGCACCCTGAGAGCACCGTCGGCCAGGCGGGGCTCATCCGATCGCCCCCCGGCCTCCAGCAGGGTCACGGTCAAGGGCTCGCCCTCCCTTCCGAACACCGCCAGCCGCAGCCCCACGCAAGCCTCGGGGGTGGGAGCCGTTGCCAGCCGTTGCCACTCGTGCTCCAGGCGTGGATCGCTGGTGAGCCAGCAGGGACTGCCCTGGCTCAGGCCGCGACCGTCGATCCGTCCAGGCCCCAGACGAATGGCCAGCCGATTCCCAGGCCGGTTCTGCACCGCCATGACACGACCGCCCACCTCGGCCGGAGGCTCCAGGGGGTTGCCGCTAGCGACCTCAAAGACAACCCCGTCCCCCGGTTTGAGCGTGCTGGAGGTGCGGAGCGTCCACCATCCCTGGGGGTCCAGGTGCTCCAGTTCGCCGATCAGGGGACCACGCTTCTTGCTCCAGCGCCCATGCACCAACCTGCGGTGGTCGATGCCGGTTAGCCAACCGGTGGACAGGCCGCGCGAGAAGCTCAGCTCCAGGGCCAGACGTTGCTCCGCACTCTGGGGGCCCGGTTGGTCTCCCGCCGAGAGGCGATCCAGGCTCTGCCGATAGGCATCGGTCACCGCGGCCACGTAGGTGGCGTCCTTGAGTCGGCCTTCGATCTTGAGGCTGGCGATGTCCAGATCGGCCAGCTGGGGCAGGAGCTCCCAGGCGGAGAGATCCTGGGGGGAGAGCAGATAGCGCTGATCCTGCAGATCCCGCTCCACCCCATCCACGATCAGCTGATAGGGCAGACGGCACGCCTGGGCGCATTCGCCCCGGTTTGCGCTGCGCTGGCCCAGCGCTTCGCTGGTGAGGCACTGCCCCGAATAGGCCACGCACAGGGCGCCATGCACAAACACCTCCAGGGGCATGGCCAGTTGACGCTGCCGCAGTTGCTCCTGAAGCCGCTCGAGATCTGTCAAGGCCAGCTCCCTCGCCAGCACGACCCGCTCACAGCCGAGAGCGGCGGCCTGGGCCACTCCGGCGGCGCTGGTGATCGACATCTGGGTGGAGCCGTGGATGGCGAGCTGGGGAGCCAGTTGCCTGGCCAGACGTGTCAAGCCGATGTCCTGCACGATCAGAGCATCCACCCCGGCTGCTGCCGCCGCCTGGATGAGGTCTGCTGCTTCGGATAGTTCTTCGGTGAACACCAGCACGTTCACGGTGAGGAAGCCCTTCACGCCGCGCTGATGCAGCCAGCTCATCAATTCCGGCAACTCATCACGGCGGAAGTTCGCGGCCCGCATGCGGGCGTTGAAGGCTTCGACGCCGAAGTAAACGGCGTCAGCCCCATTGGCCACGGCGGCCCGCAGGGCATCCCAGGTGCCAGCTGGTGCGAGCAGCTCAGGAACCTCCATCAGCGGGCCAGGCGCTGGGCCGGCTCAAACACCTTCAGCGCCGCTGCGGTTCCCTCAAAGCGCCAATGCCAGGGTTCGTAGCTCACGCCCTGGGCATTACCGCGCGGAAAGGACAGGACGAAGTGATAGCGGGCGGCATGGTCCTTGAGCCAGGCGAACGCCGCCGTTTGGTCAAACGCAGGAGAGAGGTTGGCGGCCGGCGCCCGAGCATCACCGAGATCGACGGCGTAACCGGTGCTGTGCTCGGAAAAACCCGGCGGAGCACTGACCATCGCCCGCTCCCGGGCATTTTGGTTCCGCTCCGACTTCACACCGAAGAACAGGTCGTTCTGCATCGGAATGGAGCGGAAGGCACTCAGCACTGCGAGATCCACCCCAGCGCTCGCGGCGTCCCGTTGCATGGCCAGCAAGGCTTCTGCGGCCTCGCGATGCAGTTCCAGTCCAGGGGCCACAGCCACCCGCTGGCTTGCGACAACCTCGGAGTAGGGAAAGTGGCCCAACAGTCGGCCGTCCAGCGTCGTGCGGGCGTTGAGACCCTTGACGGGAGGAGGAGCGAGCAGGCGCTGCAAGGGCTGGGGTCGCCACACCAATAGGAGGGTTAGGGCCACCAGAAGCGAGCCCGTACCCACCGTCAACCGAAGCAACCAGCGGTTGGCGGGGTTTAGGGCTGCTGTGGTGCGCCTGGCCACTGGGATGTCGTCCAGCCCGGATCGGCGGGGAGGACGAGTGATCAAGCGGTTCCCCTGGCTGGCACCGGACAACGGCCCTTTGAAAGAAGGAATGAAGATCCTAGGTGGGGAGGGCGGATTGGCCACCAGCCTGCCGCTCAGCGGTGTTAGCTTCGGGCCAACATCCTTCCTGGCGGAGCGGTTTTCAGATGTTGCGTGTGGCAGTGGTGGGTGGCGGCCCCAGTGGTTCCTGTGCGGCTGAAGTGCTTGCCAAGGCCGGCATTCAAACCTGGATCTTCGAGCGCAAGCTCGACAACGCCAAACCCTGTGGCGGAGCCATTCCGCTCTGCATGGTCAGTGAGTTCGACCTGCCCGAGTCGATCATCGACCGCAAGGTGCGCAACATGAAAATGATTTCCCCCTCTAACCGTGAGGTGGACATCAACCTTGAGAACGCCGATGAGTACATCGGCATGTGTCGCCGGGAGGTGATGGACGCATTCCTGCGCAATCGCGCTGCCGAGCTGGGGGCCCAACTGGTCAATGGTCTGGTCACCAAGATCGACACCGGCACCAACCGCCAGGGGCCATACACCCTCACCTATTCCGACTACGCGGCCGGCGAGGCCACCGGCGAGACCAAAACCCTGGAGGTTGATTTGATCGTGGGCGCCGATGGTGCCAACAGTCGGGTGGCCAAGGCCATGGATGCCGGTGACTACAACGTGGCGATCGCCTTCCAGGAGCGCATCAAGTTGCCCCCCGAGGAAATGAAGTACTACGAAAGCCTGGCCGAGATGTACGTGGGAACGGACGTCTCCCCCGACTTCTATGCCTGGGTTTTCCCTAAGTACGACCACGTGGCCGTGGGCACCGGCACCATGCAGCAGAACCAGGGCCTGATCAAGAGCTTGCAGGAAGGCATCCGCGAGCGGGCCAAGAAGCGGCTGGTGAACGGTGAGGTGATCAAGGTGGAGGCCCACCCAATCCCCGAGCATCCCCGTCCGCGCCGGGTCGTGGGTCGAATGGCCCTGGTTGGCGATGCCGCCGGCTATGTGACCAAGAGCTCAGGTGAAGGCATCTATTTCGCAGCCAAGAGCGGCCGCATGTGTGCTGAGCAGATTGTGGAGTCCAGCGTTGGTGGGACCAAAGTACCCACTGAAGCCGATCTGAAAAAGTATCTGAAAAAATGGGATCGCCAGTACGGCGCCACCTACAAGGTTCTCGAGATTCTTCAAAACATCTTCTATCGCAACGACGCTGCCCGCGAAGCCTTCGTGGAGATGTGCGATGACAAGGATGTTCAGCGACTCACCTTCGACAGCTACCTCTACAAACGGGTGGTGCTGATGAATCCCTGGCAGCAACTCAAGTTAACGCTCCTGACCCTGGGGTCCGTCTTGCGCGGCAATGCGCTGGCGCCACAGGGCTATAAGCCTGTGGACAGTGCCGTGCGCGATGAGGCTGAGGTCACCGCCATGTTGGCCGTGAGCAGCATCAAGGGCGGCATCAGGGTGGGCGGCAAACCGACGGCCGCTGGGCGCCAAACTGGTGATGGGGAACGGGAACCCGTTCTGGCCGGCAAGGGATGAAACAGTTGGATTCGGTCAGCCTTGGTTGGCAGGTTCGGCAGCTTCGCTGAGGGCGATCAACCTGCCTTCCTCCGCATCCCAGAGGATGTAGGTGAAGCACCTGGCGAAATCGGTTAAGCGCAGCACCCGGCTTGCGACGAGTTGTTCAGCGTTGGCCAGGTGGCAGGCCCTCAAGCGGTAATTGGGAATCCGTTCACAAAGGTGGTGGATGCTGTGGAATGAGATGTCCGCCCAAAACCAATTCAGCAGCGGATGAACATCCAGATTGCTGCTCCCTTCCAGCGCACCCCGCAGGTAGTTCCAACCTTCGCTGCCACTGGCATAGGAGCCTTCAAAATTGTGCTGCACAAAAAATATGCTCAGGAAAATGGCCGCAGATAGGGTCATCACCACCAGGTAGCAGCCCCAGAAGAGTCCCTGGCCTAGCCAGGCTCCCATCAACCACCAGCTGGTGAGCACCACCACGTTGTTAGCCACCAGCTCACGGAACTCGCCAGCGGTGTACCAGTGGCTGGATTGAAACTCGCGACTCAGCCCGGGAAGGTCAACGAGACCGGCGAGGCCTGTGTGGCCAAGGTGGGCGACCATCGCTTTGAACCATTCAATGAGGCCAAGCACGAGTTGCAGCCTTGGCCGCACCAACAGGTAATAGCAACCACCCGGCAGCAACACCAATGGGTGGCGGCTGAGTCCATAGAGCCAGCGCTGCTTTGGTTCTAGATCGAGGTAGGCCTTGCGGGTGAGCAGGGCCGAGGGACCCCGGTAGCGCTCCCAATTGCCGTTGTGCAAGTGGTGAAAGGCATGTCCCCGGGCCCAGGGGTGCTGGGGAATCGCATTGAGGCAGCCCAACAGGAAGCCCACCGGTCGATTCCACCATCGGGTGTGGAACAGGGAGTCGTGGCCGCAGTCATGCATCAGCGCGAAGGAGCGCGCTGAAAACAGCACCAACAGAGCCATCACCGGCAGCAGCAGGAGCAGAAAGCCCCCTCCTGCCGCAGCCAGGGGACCAATGGAGGCCCACAGCAAGGCCGTCGGCACGAGGGTGTTGAGCAGTTGCCAGAGGGCAATGCGGTCGTCACTGCGGCGAAAGGCTTCCAGCTGAAAGTCTTTGCGGCGCAGGGACTGCACCGGAGGCGCGGCCGCGGCAGATGGGAGAGTCAGGCGGACACCCCGGTCTGAACGGGCATCGGGGCTCCTGGGATGGGTTTAGCTTAAGCGGCTCTCACCCGGCAATGCGGCTGAAGTCCGCCAGCACGAAGGCCTGATTGCGCAGGACGCTCAGCAGGTTGAGGCGGTTGTTGCGCACCTTCCCATCGTCGGCCATCACCAACACGCTCTGCTCACCATCAAAGAAGGCCGCCAGAGTGTCACGGCTGGCCGCCAGGGCCTGAGCCAGAGCGGCATGGCGCCCGGCATCCTTGCCGGTCGTGATCGGATGCATTTGCTCCAAAACCTGAAGCATGGCCGCCTCACTGGACGTCTCGAACAGGCTGGCATCCACAACCCCGGCCGGGCTGAGCACGGTGCTGTCCAAGCTGCCCTTTTCGGCCAGGCGTGCGGCGCGAGTCACCACGGCCTGAACGCCCGCCAACTCACCGCTAGCTCTCAAGGCCGCCAACAGATCAGCCCGCTGGCGAGCGTCGAAGGGGTCGGTGAGAATGCTCTCAAGGGGGAGGCCTTCACCGGCGACGGCCTGCACCAGATCCCCATCCACGCCCTGGTCCTCCAGCAAGCTCACCAGCCTCTGGCGCAAGAACTCGGCCAACTCAGCGGCCAGCGCCGACGCATCCACTGAAAAGTGTGGCAGCAATGCTTCCCAATGGGCCGTGCAGCGCTGCAGCAGGGCAAGCAGATCGAGGGTCCAACCCCGCTCCCACAAGATCTGGAGCAGGCCATTGCCGGCCCGGCGCAGGGCGTAGGGATCGGAGGAGCCGCTGGGCCGCTCTCCTTTGGCATAGATGCTCAGCAGCAATTCCAGGCGCTCGGCAAGGGCCACCACCGCCCCGGCATCAGAACTGGGGAGGCTGTCGCCAGCTCCACGGGGTAAGTAATGCTCCAACACGGCCAGCCCCACCTCGGATGGTTCCCCCTCCGCAACGAGGTACTTGCCACCCATAGCCCCCTGCAATTCGGGGAATTCGCCCACCATCTGACTGACCAGGTCGTGCTTGCACAGATGGGCGGCCCGGCGTGCATGGTCGCAGCAGCCAGGGAGTAGCTGCAGGTGCGTCAGCAACACATCGGTGCACCATTCCAGGCGCTCTGTGCGATCCAGGAGCGAACCCAGGCCCTCCGCGAATGTGACGCGGGCCAACTGGTCACGGCGGTCGATGCTGGCCACCGCGCGGTCAGCCCGCACAAAGAACTCGGCATCGGCCAGCCGTGCCTTGAGCACCCGCTCATTGCCCCGCGACACCGTAGCTGCCGCTTCGGGCAAGGCGTTGCTGATGAAGAGAAAGCGCGGGAGCAGGCTGTCTCGGGCATTCAGGGCCAGCGGATCCGGCGACAGCCCCTGGCGAACCAGCGGGACATAGCGCTGATGGGCCCGCATCACCGTGCAGAGCACCTCGGCGGGGAGATCCAAATAGGCGTCATCAAACCCACCCTCCAGCAAGGACGGGGATTCCACCAGGTCAATTAGTTCGTCAAACAGTGCATCGGGGAGATCGGCATCGGCACCATGCACGGCAGCCGCAGAGGCCACCGCGGCGCGGATCCAGGTGCCGCGTCGCTCGCGATCCACCTCCACACCAGCGGCGGCCAGGTCGGCCGCGTAGCTGTCGGCACTGGCAATTTCGACCCTCGCCTCCACCAGGCGATGGCCCCGGCTGATCCTGCCGGCCTGGATGGCCGGATCGCTGTCGGCCAGGGTGACAGGGATCTGCGTGCCCCCCAGCAAGGCCACCAACCAGCGCACCGGGCGTGAAAACCGTCTGTCCCCCTCCCCCCAGCGCATGAAGCGGCGACCCTGCAACGCCTCGATCCACTGGGGGATCTGGGTGGAGAGCACCTCCAAAGCGGGACGGCCCGGCTCCTGACAGCGGGCAAACACGAAGGGGCCCTTGGGGGTCTCCCGCAGCTCCAGGCTCTCGGCTGGAACCCCGCAGCGCTTGGCAAACCCGAGGGCTGCCGCCGTCGGCTTGCCATCACTCCAGGCCTGGGATCCGGGCGGCCCCTTGCGCTCCTCTTCCAGATCGGGTTGTCGCTCCGGGATCCCAGTGGCACGGATCACGAGTCGCCTGGGGGTGCTGGTGCAATGAATCCCGTCGTACTGGAGTCGCAGCGCTGCCAGGTCTTGACGCACCAATCGCTCCAGCTGGGGCAGGGCCAGACGCGCAAAATCGGCGGGAAGTTCCTCGGTGCCGATTTCGAGCAAAAAGGTCGACACGGGCAGCAGGCAACACAGCGCGACTGTATTGAACGCCGTTCGCTAACTTCGGATTGTGCCGAGCCTAGAGCGCAGGACCTGATGCCCGATGTCACGCACGGCTCGAGTGCCAAAGCCCCGTCCAAATTCGAACAGCTCAAGGACAGCAGCGGCCATCTCAAAGAGCCTCTGCTGACTGAACTGGCGAATGACGCCGCCAACTTCACCGAAGGGGCGGTCCAGATTCTCAAGTTCCACGGCAGCTACCAGCAGGACAACCGCGACAACCGCCGCAAGGGTGCCGAGAAGGACTGGCAGATGATGCTGCGCCTGCGCAATCCCGGGGGGCGCGTGCCCGGGTCCCTCTACCTGGCGATCGACGAACTCGCCGACCGGCTCGGCAATGGCACCCTGCGGGCCACGACGCGCCAGGCCTTCCAGATGCATGGGGTGCGCAAGGACGACCTCAAGGAGGTGATTGGCACGATCGTGCGCGAGCTTGGCTCCACCCTGGCCGCCTGCGGTGACATCAACCGCAACGTGATGGCGCCGGCCGCCCCGTTTGAGAAAGCCGGCTATCCCGCCGCACGAAAGCTCGCCGATGACATCGCTGACCTGTTGGCTCCCCAGGCGGCGGAAGGCTCCTATCTCGACATTTGGGTGGATGGGGACCTGAGCTATCGGATCAAGCCCAGTTCCACCGTGAAATCCGTCAAGGCCCGCCAGCAGGAGGGCGGGGTATTCAGCGGCGACGCGGCCGAGCCCCTTTACGGCAGCACCTACCTGCCCCGCAAGTTCAAGGTAGCGGTCACGGTACCGGGCGACAACTCGGTCGATCTGCTCACCCAGGACATCGGCCTGGTGTTGTTCAGTGATCCCCAGGGCAATGCCCAGGGCTGCAATGTCTATGTGGGCGGGGGCATGGGCCGCACCCACAACAAGGAGGAGACCTTCGCCCGCACCGCCGACCCCCTCGGCTATGTGGCCATTGATCACGTGCTTGATCTCCTGCAGTCGATCGTTGCCCTGCAACGCGACCACGGCGATCGGGAGCAGCGCCGCCATGCCCGGATGAAGTACCTCATCCACGACCGCGGCGTCGCCTGGTTCCGCCAGGAGCTGGAGGCCCACTATTTCGCCCATCCGATCAAGGGGATGCGCCTCGAGCCCAAGACCAAGCTGGAGGACTATCTGGGCTGGCACCGGCAGAGCCGGGGCCTCTGGTTCGTCGGGCTGCCCGTGCTGTGCGGTCGCCTGGAGGGCGCGTTCAAGCAGGGGCTCCGTCGCCTGGTGGACACCTACAAGCTGGAGGTGCGGCTCACCCCCAACCAAGATCTGCTGCTCTGCAACATCGGCACCTCCCAGCGGGCCAGTGTGCGGGCAGACCTGGCTGCCCTGGGCTACGAGACCCCGGAAGAGACCGCGCCCTTGGCACGCCATGCGATCGCCTGCCCGGCCCTACCCCTCTGCGGCCTAGCGGTCACCGAAGCGGAGCGGATCCTCCCCGATGTCCTCGAGCGTCTGGACGAGCTGCTGCAGCGCATCGGCATCAGCCGCTCCGTGCTGGTGCGCATGACAGGCTGCCCCAATGGCTGTGCCCGCCCCTACATGGCCGAGATCGGCCTGGTGGGAAGTGGGGTGGATCAATACCAACTGTGGCTTGGGGGCACCCCCAACCTCAGTCGGTTGGCCGAGCCATACCTGGAGAGGATGCCCCTGGAGGCCCTGGAGGCCACCTTGGAGCCCCTGCTGCAGGCCTGGCACGCGGCGGGCGGTCGCCGCAGCCTCGGGGATTTCGTGGTGAAGACTGGACGCAGCACCGTGCAGGAGTGGCTGGCGGCCGGAGCTGGATGACCCGGCCGTGGCTTGACCGGACCCTTGGAGTACTCGTGGGCAGCCTGGTGGCGAGCCTATTGCTCCCGCTGGGCACGATGGAAGCCTCGGCGGGGCTTGGGCGCCAGCAGCCCGCACCTCCCAGCTACCCGCAGACCCGGTACGACCCCGACCGCACCACCTGTGAACCCGAGCGGATCCGTAGCGCCTTCCAGCAGCAGCTCCAGCCCTATGCCGATCAAAGCGAGGCTGTGATTGCCCAGTTGCGCCTCATCCAACTCGAAATGACGCGCAGCACGCTGCGGCGCTGTGTCTCCCGCGACCTGCTGACCCGCCCGCAGGCCGATCAGCTGTTTCGGGAGCTCTCCTCCTCCTCGACCCGGCCGTAACGGGCAGCCGCAGTCCCGCTGCGCCAGGCCCAGAGCTGATCTCCCCAGCTGAAGTGCCACCACTCATTCGGATGTTGCGCAAAGCCGGCGCTGGCCATCACCTGCGCCAGCAGTTGCCGATGGCGGTGCCATCGGGAGGCCTCGCCATCGGGATCGCGCTCAGCGGCAGCCCGATAAAACTCCGGTTCAGAGACGGCCCCGATCGCATCGATGGCACCGCCCATCGGGCAGGGGAGCCCGGCGCCATCGGCCAGGGTGAGATCCACCGCAGCACCGGTGCTGTGGGGGGGAGGGGTGGCTGGGTGATCGCTCGGCGGGGCCCAAAACCGCCCGACCTCAGCTTCGATCCGATCCCGTTTCCCAGACGGCTGTTCTGGGTTAACGCCCTGCTGGGCGCATTCCTGCAGCAGAGCATGGCGCACCATGAAGCGCTGCACAGCCAGCGGACGCCAGGCATCGAAAATTGCCAGCCGTAGGCCTGAAACATCCTCCCGCAGCGCCTGCTCCGCCTGCAGCAGCCGGTCCACCACACCCTGACGCAAGCGGAAGGGGTCCCCGTTTGGGCCATAGGGCGCACCGAGCAGCCTGTAGGGATGGGGCTCCAGGCGCCAAAGGCAGTGGGGAAGGCTCACCAGCGGCTCGCCGCACTCGTGAATCGGAATCGGGCTCCAGGGGCGCAGCGCCATGGGGGAAGGCGAGGGGGGAGTCAGTTGAGACGGGCAGCCTGATCCATCTGGCGGCGGCGTTGC
>JBEEKG010000090.1:0-10815 GCA_041168785.1 Cyanobacteriota bacterium | reverse complement strand
CGGGCGGTGATGCGCTCCCGGGCGGCGGGCTTGAGCTGGCTGAGTTGCTGGGCCACTTCCGTCACCAGGGCTGCCGCCTGCTGGGGGTCGTGCCACACGTGGGGATCCCGATCGCCATGGGTATGGCTGTCTTCGTGGTGTGTGTCGCCCTCGTTGTGCGCGTCTCGATCGGCGGTCTTGGGTGCCCCTGCATCCAGGGCAGGGCTGTTTGGCACGGCCAGCTCGGCCACGGCCACCGTTCTGGCGCTGGCGGTCCCTGGCTTGCCTAGGGCGGCCAGGGCTGGCGTGAGGCCATAACCGTTGATGAGCACCAGCTGGGCCTGGCTGAGTTCCCGGCTCTGTTGGGGCGTCAGGCGGAATTGGTGGGGATCTTCGCCGGGTTGTAACAGGCAGCGCACCCTCAACTCGCCGGCGGCCAGGCGCTGGGTTAGGTCGCAAAGAACGCCATCGGCGGCGATGACCTCGGCCGCTGGGGGGGTGTGGCATGCCTGCAATCCCAGCACCGCGGCCAGGGCCAGTCCCAGAGGGGCGGCCGTCTGGGGGCAGCGTCGACGCCCGTAAGGCGGCGGTGGACTGTCGGCGGTGGGTGATCCGTGCGTCACGGGGGCAGAACAACTTGGCCCAGGGATGCCGCAATGATAATGGTTCTCACCTGATGCTTGCTACTGGCTGCTGTGACGGGCGCGCGGGGTCGCGGGCTCCGCAGAATCAATACGTGTGCGGCTCCTCTGTCTCACAAGGCCATGGGCCGCCATCCTCTGTTTCTGGCCTGGGGTACTGCGGCTCCGGCAGCTACAGCGTGAACGGTCGCTGATTGTCAGGCTGGAATTCGTCGCAACAACGCCTGAGTGGCCGGTCCCGGGTTCAGATTCACCAGGGCTTATGCAACCATCAAGATGGCTGCGCCCTGAGCTCAGGCGGGAGAAGGCTACGGTGATAGTGCTTCAGCCGCATCAATAAAACTAGGGTGAGGCCAAGAAGCTGATTTGATGCAAAAATGCACCTCTCTAAATCGAAGCATGGTTACGTGTCCATAATAATGAGAGCAAGGGTTTTTGTTTCCCGGTTTCTATACCAAAAATCGCCGCGAAAAGCCATTCCCCAGGGATTTTTGATCTCATGGCTGGACTTCTTAATGGGTGAAGAAATCAGATCCCATCACCTCTCCCCGCTGAACGTCGCCTGCGGCGCTTCGTATCTGCTGCATTGTTCAGCGGCAAAGCCGTGGAAGTGCTCTATTTTTACTTCAGCAGGGGGCGCCACGTCGAGCGCAGAGCGATGCACATCCTTCTCCTATCTGCAGCAACGAGGAGCAAGGGAACGCATTCGAGCTTACGTTGATCGAGTAAAAATTGAAGTTCAAATTCCGTGCGGATTAATTTTTCTTTTCAAGCACTCGTCACCACCGCATCTATTGGCGCGGGCGTGTGGTTAGCAACACCTGCTTTTGCGGGCACAATTGGCACTCCTAGTGAATTAAAATTTAGCCCGGCAATTTTGAGCAGCTTCTGTGACTTGAACATCGGAAACGGCTCCTTGGGCTCGGATGTAAATCGACAGCAGATCACATCTGATGCAAACGAGAAAGGACAGTATTCGGGCTCGCGCACTTCGGGAAGTATTTCAGCGGTGAGCAACCTCGACAACTCAGGAGCTGTAGTGATTGACCCTCCATTTCTCGCCGGTGGGACGCTTGCTACTGTCAGCGAACTAAGCGTCAACGGCTCCGCTTATTCTAGCGTTGCTTACCCCTTGTCATTGGACGGCACTGGAACTTTAGCCACAACTCCCGTAAACGTGAGGTTCTCAACCACGGAAAACAAAAACAAGTTTGCCAATGGCACATATAGTGCCATGGCTACAGTGACCTGTACGGATGATGGAAAATAGCTTTTATTCGGCTGGCCTAAAGCGTCCACTACTTGTTCTTTCGTTTCTGAGCATCACCAAACATGCTTTCTAACGCCAAAATCAAACCTTTTCCGTTACAGGCATTGCTGGTGATGGCGATTCCACTCCTGGGCCTGCTGCAAACTAGAAGTGCCCAGGCGCTTTCATTGACACCCCTGAAAATTGAGAACATCAGGGGGCAGCTGGAGATTGGCAATAAGAGCGACCGCTCGATACAGATACAGCTTCAGGTGTTCAGCCAACGCCAGGTTGGAGGCATCAAAACTGCTGGTGTGGAACCCCTTGCTAAGGACAGTGCCGATAAGGTGATTCGTCTTAGGAGATCAGTCTTTCGTCTGGGGCCCGGGTCTACTCGATTGATCCCATATCGAATCGTTAGCCCGTCTCAACCATTTTATGTATGTGGAACTTCATTGCAAGGCTTATTCAACGTGCGAGTTTGCTCGCGTTGGGAAGTGTCAGCATCATCAGTCCCTGGTCCTCAAAGGCTCTAGCCCAAATTTTTCTTGCACCCAACCAGCAGTTCCCCCAGGGCTCGAGGGTCTCCATTGATGTGGGCAATATACGATGCAATTCCGATGGCGGTGCTCTTCCAAATTTGAGTATTTCGGCTGGAGCTTATCCCGACCAGCTTGGGGGAGGTATTAGCCTGTCTCAGCAGAATAGTAATTCAACAATTGGCAGTCAAAGCACTATGATGGCACTGCTGAGCCTGAATATACCGCTGAGAACGAGTAATCCCAGGTTTAGCTGTCTGAGCCTACTGAGGGATGCGCAGATAAGGACGCGCATGGAAAATCTGCGCCAACTTGTCGATGAGGATGTGATCTCCGAATCGCAATTCAAAAAAGCCCTGCTCAGCTTGTATGGACCACTCAGCGGTAGCGAGTTTGAGCCTTCTCAGTCACCTGTGGAGGGAGCTAGTCTGATACTCCAGTGATTAATAGTCTTTGTAAAAAGCTTGAGGATTTTCTGCAAATGCCCCCTGGGCTCCATCGGGGCGTGGTTGCGACTGCCCTACCCAGGGTGTTTGACCAGTAGGGCGCCGGCTAGGTCCCCAGTCGCTGGCCTTCGAGCCGCGCTTGGCCGGGATTGGCGATGACCTCGGGGCTCCAGCGGCGGTGTTTGCTATACCGGGGGTGCGCGCCCTGGTGCCAGGCCCCCGTTAAATTTGGAAGAAGACTGAGGGCGTCACGTGTCGCTTGAGGTGAGCCAGCTGCGGGTGCGCCGCGGCTCCGACCTCGCCCTGGAGGGCGTGAGCTTCGCGCTGGAGCCCGGCACCCTCACCGCCCTGGTGGGCCCTAACGGTGCTGGCAAGAGCACCCTGCTACAGGCCATCGAGGGCCAGTTGTCGCTCGAGAGCGGTGCGATTCGCCTGGATGGGGCTCCCCTCACCCCGGCCCTGGCGCGGCAACAGTTGGCCCTGATGCCCCAGCGGGGGGAGATCGCCTGGACTTTCCCCATCACCGTGCGCGAGCTGGTGGCCCTTGGCCGGCTGGCGGCCCATCGCCCTGGCTGTTGTGATGTGGAGGCCGCTCTACAGCGGGTCGGTCTGGCGGGTCTGGCGGGCCGGCGCCTCGACCAGCTTTCCGGCGGGCAGCAGCAGCGGGCCCTGCTGGCCCGCACCCTGGTGCAGCCCGCCCGGCTGCTGCTGCTCGATGAGCCCTGCGCCGCCATCGATCCCCCGTCGCGCACGGAGTTGCTCAAGGTGATGGGCCAACTGCGCGATGCCGGCCTCACCCTGCTGGTGAGCAGCCATGACTGGGGGCGCGACCTCGACGCCTACGACCGGGTGCTGGTGCTGGATCGCTGCCTGCTGGCCGACGGCAGCCCCCAGCAGGTGCGCCAGGCCCTCGGAGACCTGCGGGTGGGCAACCACTGCTGCGGTTGAACTGCTGCGGTTAAGTGGCCCCCGCAGAGGCGGGCTGCGCTGGGCCGTCCTGGCGCTGCTGGCAGCTGTGGCACAGCCCGAAGAACTCCAGGGTGTGGAACAGCAGCCGGAAGCCGGATGTTTGCACGTCATGCAGGGGCACATCATGCATGGGGCAATGCTCCAGCACCACGGTGGTGCCGCAATCGACGCAGGTGAGGTGGTGCTCGTCGCGATCGGTGGGGGCGAACAGGCCCTCGCCACTGGGCAGGTGACGGCAGCGAATCAGGCCCCGTTGCTGCAGCTGACGCAGGTGGCGATACACCGTGGCCAGCCCCATGGGCTGGGGGCTCTGGCGCAGCAGGGCGTGCAGGTCTTGGCCGGAGAGTTCCCGGTCGGCCCGGCGCAAGGCGGCCAGCAGCAGCTGCTGGCGATCGCTCGGGGCGGCAACCTGGGTGGACATGGCCGGGCCGGCAGGGGCGGAGTGCGCTGATCCTATGGAGAGTCTCTGGTGGCTGTTGCCGCTGCTGCTGGTCCTGGTGATCGGGGGTATGTGTCCCCTGGCGGGCGCCATGCTGCTGGTCCAGCGGCGGCTGTTTCTGGCCAATCTGGTGTCCCACGCCGTGTTGCCGGGCCTGGCCCTGGCGGTGGCACTGCGCCTGGATCCGGGCCTGGGGGGCGTGATTAGTGGGGTGGCGGGCGCCCTGCTGGCGGAGCGGCTTAGCCGCGGTGATCGTGCCGGTGAAGGGGGCGATGAGGCGGTGCTCAACACCGTGCTGGCCGGTTTTCTGGGGCTGGGTGTGCTGCTCATTCCCCTGCTCCGCATCCGCGTGGATCTGGAGGCGGTGCTGTTCGGCGACCTGCTGGCCGCTACGCCGGCCGACCTGTTGCGCAGCCTGCTGGCTTTGGCGGCGGTTCTGGCCTTGATCGCCCTTCGCTATTCCCATTACGTTTATCTGGGGGTGGATCCCCTTGGCGCCGCTGGGGCGGGCCTGCCCGTGCAGCGGCTGCGGCTGCTGCTCACCCTGGTGACCGCTTTCACGGTGGTGAGTGCCATGACCGCCGTTGGCGTGGTGTTGGTGATCGCCCTGATGGGCGCTCCGGCCCTGGTGGCCCTGGCCGGAGCCTCCAGCCTGCGCCAGGCCCTCTGGCGCTCTGCCCTGTTGGGGATGGCCATCAGCGGGGTGGGCTTCCTGCTGGCGATCCAGCCGCTGGTGAACCTGCCGCCCGGTCCCCTGATCGGCGTGCTCTGCATGGGGTTGCTGCCCCTGGCGGTGTGGCGGGAACGCTTTTTGTCAGCCCGCCGGTAGCCACAGGGCCAACCGCACCGGCTTGTCCACCGGTTGGAGCTGGAGGGTTTGGCCATCCACCAGCACGGCCCGGGCCCCCTCCGAGCCCTGGACCGAGCGGCGCAGGGTGAGCAGCAGCTGCTGGCGAGTGGGATCGAAGGCCATGGCGCTGCCTGGCTCCACCTGCCAACCGGTGAGCACCCGTTGCTTCAGCTGTTGGCCGCGGCGGTCCAGTGCCAGGAGCTGGGGTTGGGAGCCCCGATTCCAATCGTTGATCACCAGCCAGACGCGCTCGCCACCCCGGTCGCAGGCGCTTGCCAGCACCGCTTCGCCGCCGATCCAGAGCTGCCGCGGGGGCTGGCCCGGTTCCACCAGCTCCAGGGAGCGGCGGTAGTCGGGCCAGTGGCGCACCAGCAGGGCGCGGCCGCTCACCGGGCAGAAACTGCTGAGCTCCCGGCTGCCCGGCAGCACCTGGCGGCGGCTGGGCTGCCCCGGTAGGGAGTGGAGGGTCAGGCCTTCCAGTTCCGGCACCACCACCCCGCCGCCCTCCGGCAGCAGCTGCATTGGCCCGGAGGCATTCTGATTCAGGGTCTGGCGTTCGCCACGGCGGGTGTGGAGCACGCTGCTTCCCGGCTCCAGGGCCGTGGTGGAGGCCTGCACCAGCAGATCCCCGCGCCGGTTGCTGCTGAGATGGGCGAACAGCAGCAGCGCATCGCTGAGGGGCGCGAGCTGGCCGGGCTTGGGTTCGCCCAGGCCGCCGGGCTCGCGTACCAGATTGCGCTGGTGCAGCGGCAGGCGCCAGAGCTGATGGGAGCCCTGTCCATCGCCGCTGAGCACGGCCACGCCGGAGCCGTCGCCGAGGGGCATCACATGGGCCAGCTGGGGCCACACCGGTGTCAGGGGCAGCCAGCTGCCATTGCGGCGTTGCAGTTGCAGCTGCTCACCGCCGGGAACGGACACCACCGCCAGCAGCCGGGGCCGGGGGTCCCAGCGCCAGCGCTGGGGTTGGAGCGAGAGGCCGCGGCGGTCGACCCCTGCCAGCAGGATCTGCAGGGGCCCCGGAATGGTCTGTTGGGGTAGGAGCAGCAGCCGCAGGGGATTGCCTTCCCCCAGCCAGCGCCAGGCCAGGCGCGGTTCCAGGGAGCTGGAGCGCTCCAGGCTGGAGCGCTGCATCGGGCGGCTGAAGCGCAGATCCAGGGCGGCGGGCCCCGAGCTGGCCGTGGTGGAGGTGAGCTCCACCAGCCTGGGTGGGCGGCGCAGCAGCAGCTGTTGCTGCAGGGCGGCGAGCGCCACACCCCCTGCCAACACCCACAGCGCCCGCTTCATGGCTCGAGCGGCCGGCTGGGCCGGGCGATGGGCGTGAGCCGCTGCGCCACCACCACGCTGCGGCTCTGGCCGTTATGCTCCTCCACGGCCATCCTGCCCTGCACCGCCAGCCACTGATCGGCTTGGGGCACCTGCCCCGCTGGCCAGCGCACCGGCAGGCCCACCGGCGTGGCATCAGCGAGACAGCAGCGCACCAGCAGGCGGGCCAACTGGGGAGCCTCACCCGGCTGGGGCCACACAAAGCCGCTGATGCGCACGGGGTCGCCGGCGTAGAGGCTGGGGTCGGGCTGGCTGCGCAGCAGTCGTACCCAGTCAGTGAGGCTGCGCTGGGCCGGGGGCAGCAGGAAGCTCAGTTCGGCCTCCTCGCCCAGTTCGGCGGGACGATTGGCGGCCAGGTCGCTGAAGGAGGGGTTCGGTGCAATCACCAGCACCAGCAGGGCCACCACGCCACTGATCCACCAGCTTTTGGGGGTGGGCGGGCGCCGGCCTGCCCCCAGCTCCGCCGGCAGCTGCAGGGCCGCCAGCACCAGCAGCACAGCGCCGCTGAGGCCCACCAGGGGATGGAAGATTCCCCGCAGCAACAGGTCGAGGCGACCACTGAGGCTGCTCACCAGCAACACCAGTCCCCACAGGGCCAGGAGGGAGGAGCGCATCACAGCAGCAGCAGGTTGACCCATTGGCCCAGCACCAGCACTGCCACGCTGGCGGCCGCGGCCGTCAGGGCGATGGCCCGGGGCTGAAACAACACGCGAAACAGGCCCAACAGCTTCAGATCCACCACAGGGCCCAACACCAGAAACGCCAGCAGGGCCCCGGGGGTGACCTGGGCGGCAAAGCCCAGGGCCAGAAAGGCATCCACGCTGGAGCACACCGACACCACTACCGCCAGCAGCATCAGGCTCAGCACCGACAGGGTGGGGGCTCCCCCCACCGCCAGCAGCCAGCTGCGGGGCAACAGGGTCTGCACGGTGGCGGCGATGGCGCAGCCCAGCACCAGCAGGGCCGCCAGATCGAGAAATTCCCGGCTGCCGTGCTGCAGCACGTCCTGCAGGGGCAGGCGAGGGGGTGGGGCTGGCGCGGTTGGGGTGGCGGCTCCCACCAGACCGCTGCGGCGCTCCAGCAGGCCCACCTCCGCCAGAGGTTGGTTGAGACGGCGCTCCTCCAGGAGGGCTGGCTCCAGCAGGTGGGCTTCCGGCAGCAACCGCAGCACGCTGGCCAGCAGCAGGCTGAGCAACAGGGCCCCCACGGGCCGGGCCGCCAGCAACCAGGGTTGGTTTGGGAAGGCGGCCCAGGTGCTGGCCAGCACGATCGGGTTCAGCACCGGAGCGGCGAACAGGAAGCCGAGGGCCGTGCCCAGGGGGGCGCCCCCCGCCAGCAGGCGCCGGGCCACCGGCACGTTGCCGCATTCACAGGCAGGCAAGGCAAAGCCCAGGGCGGCGCCGGTGAGGGGGCCGAGCACGGGATGGTGGGGCAGTCGCCGCAGCCAGCCGCCCCCGGGGGCAATCCACCGGGCCAGGCTGGCGATGGCCACCCCGATCAGCAGAAAGGGCAGGGCCTCCAGCAGCAGCCCCTGAAAAATGGCCCAGGCGGTGGCCAGGCGCTCCAAGGCTCAATCGATGACGGCCAGCCGACCATGGCACAAAAGCCCGGGATCAGGCGGCTGGTTCACAGCACCACTGGAGCCATCTGACCCTGAAACCAGCCGGGGATGGCTTCGTAGCAGGCAGCGTTCTTTTCGTTTTCCCGGGCTTCCACCTTCCAGCAGCAGGTGCGGCCGCTGTCGCGCCCCTGTAGGAGCGCGTTGGCCCAGTCCCACACCAGTTGGGCGCTGGCCTCCATGCCCACGTTGTCCATCACCCGCAGGTCGAGGGCCCCTTGCTGATGCAGGGCCTGCCACTGCTCCAGCAAGGGGTCGTCGGCATTCACCAGGAAGGTGTGGTCAAACTGGGCGGCCAGCTGGCTCTCCAGGCTGCCCAGGCTGGAGAAATCCACCACAAACCCGTTGTCGTCGAGGGTTGCGGCCCCGAACCAGCAGGTGAAGCTGCGGCTGTAGCCGTGCACGAAGCGGCAGTGGCCGGGATGGCGCCATTGGCGATGGCAGCAGGGGTAGCCGCTGAAGGTCTTCGAGCAGGTGAAGGCGGCGGTCATTCCCTCGGGAAGTGGGGCGGGAGGTGGGTCTTGCGGGAGGATCAGGCCAAATGGATCGGCTGCCCATGCAGGCATCATTTCAGGCCCCAGATCCGGCCTTCAGCACGTCCCTTCCGTCCAGTCTCCGTTTTAACGAGGCTGGCCTGATTCCCGCGGTGGCGCAGGACTGGCTCGATGGGGCCGTGCTGATGGTGGCCTGGATGAACCGCGAGGCCATCGCGTGCACCCTGGCCAGCGGTGAAGTGCACTACTGGAGCCGCTCGCGCCAGGAGCTGTGGCACAAGGGGGCCACCAGCGGCCACATCCAAACCCTGAAGGGCCTGCGCTACGACTGCGACGCCGATGTGCTGCTCCTCACGGTGGAGCAGCGCGGCGATGTGGCCTGCCACACCGGTGCCCGCAGCTGCTTCTACGACGATGGGCCCGTGTCCACGAGCGGTGGTGCTTCCGCCCCCCAACCCCCGGCGGATGTGTGCACCGAGCTCATGCGGGTGATCGAGAGACGGCGCGACCGGCCCGAGCCCGGCAGCTACACCAACAAGCTGCTGGAGGGCGGCGACAACCGCATCCTCAAGAAGATCGGTGAGGAGAGTGCTGAGTTTGTGATGGCCTGCAAGGACGCCAACGCCGCTGAGATTGCCGGCGAAGCCGCCGACATCGTGTTTCACCTCCAGGTGGCCCTGGCCCACCACGGCGTCAGTTGGCGCCAGGTGCAAGAGGTGCTGGCCCAGCGGCGGGGCGCGCCCCGCCGGGACTGACCGGTATTGGATCGGTCAGGCCTGGTTGGGCCTGGAGCCAGAGCAGGGTGGCCCGGTCGCGGGCACTGAGCTCCAGCACCGGTTGGCTGCCGGGCACGGCGGCAAGGGCATCGCCGGCCTGGTCGCTATGGCCCCAGAGCCCGAAGGCGTGGCCGAGCTCGTGCAGGGCGGTGGCCTGCATGGCCGGCACCCCCTGGCCTGGACTCAACTGCACGGTCACCTGGGGTTCGATCTGCCAGGGGCTGGCCGGTTGCCCGGACTCGCCCCGCTGCACCTCCACCAGCATCAAGGTGGCGCGGCCGTGGCTGGCACGTCTGTTCTGCACCGGCGGCCTGCGCCTCAGCAGCCGCACCTGGGCCCGCTCCGGATCGCCCACCACCGTGATCGGCAGGTTGCGCTGCCAGCTGGCCAGGGCTCCTTCCACCGCTTGGCGCCAGCGACCATCCCAGAGGGCGGCCGGCCCTGTGGTGGCTCCGGGCTCGATCCAGACGCACCAGTGGTGCCGGCGTGCCCAGCCGAGGGGGGTGGGCCGCAGCCGATGGCGGTAGTCAGAGTTCGTGGGGCTGGGAGCTGGGGCAGTGGGTGCAGGGGTGGCTGCCATGGTGGCAGTGGACTCCTGACCAGCGGGGATCTGCCGCTGGGCCAGCGAGGGAGGACAGGGATCGGGGGTGGCAGGGCCAGCAATCACCGACCTGGCCAGTGCCATCAGGCCGGCCAGGCTCGCCAGCAGTGGCGCCTGGGCCCTGCGCATCAGGCGGGCAGGCCGACGCCGCGGGCCATCAAGGTGGCCAGCAGGGGCACCAGGGCAAAGCCCACGAGCTCGATGTTGAGGATCCAGCCCAGCCGGGTGGCGAGGGCTTCGCTCACCTGAGGCAGCTCGCCCTTGCGCAGGGGGATCGCCCAGAGGATGTAGGTGATGGTGGGGTACAGCGATAGGCCGCCCACACCCAGATAGAGCCCCACTTTCCACCAGAACAGGGGGTTTTCCGTATAGAACTCGCTGCCCTGGCCGAAGTACAGCACCCGCAGGATGCCGCTACCCAGTAGGGCCAGAGCAGCGAGGCCATACACCACATCCGTGATCACCATCAAGGTGGCATCGGCCTTGCTGGGATTGGGCTTGATCAGCCGCCGCTCCAGCACTAGGGCCCCGAAGCAGAGCATGAAGCTCACGTAGTGCACGTAGGCCACGCCAGCCCGAGAGAGCACCTCGGGGGGAATGGCGGCAAGACCTGGCATCGACTGAACGCAGTGGTTAGCAACGCTAACCGCGGGCTCTGCCCCCCTGCTGCTGCTTCTCAAACACCAGGCAAATCAGCAGGCATTGTGAAAACCGTACCTGGTGTGAAATTGGGAAGAAAGTGGAAGGTTGGAAGCTTTTCCGTTGGTTTCTTTTTGCTGGCTGATTGCCCTTAGGTTCAATTCATTGCACGAGTCATCCATGGCGAGCTCCTTGAGCGCTTTTTTAGGTGAGATTGGTCGCCATCAGTTGTTGACCCCGGAGCAGGAGCTC
>JBEEKG010000089.1:0-4274 GCA_041168785.1 Cyanobacteriota bacterium | reverse complement strand
GCCACCTTGGCCATGGCCTGGCCATTGAGCAGGGCATCAAAACCGTCGCGCCCCAGCTCCCGCTCGAGCAATTCGGTGCCCCGCAGGATGTTCTCCTCGCGATGGCTCGTCTTGTACCAGTGGCGAATGCGGTTGCGAGCCGTGGGGGTGGCCACGAAGTTGAGCCAATCGAGGCTCGGGTGCGCCGTCTTTGCGGTGATCACCTGCACGAAGTCTCCATTTTGGAGAGGGGTGGCCAGGGGGCAAAGCCGATCGTTGATGCGCACGCCCTGGCAGTGGTTGCCCACTTCCGAGTGGATCCGATAGGCGAAGTCCACGGCCGTGGAGCCCTTGCGCAGCCCCACCACATCGCCCTTGGGGGTGAACACGAACACCTCCTCGTCGAAGAGGTCTTCCTTGATCGAACGCAGGAAATCGCTGCTGTCGGTGCCACCGTCATCCTTCTGCCAGTCAACCAGCTGCCTCAGCCAGTTGAAGCGCTCCGCATCGGCCCCGGACGCGGCCGGTGAGCCACCCTCCTTGTACTTCCAATGGGCGGCAATGCCGTACTCGGCCACCTGGTGCATGTCGGTGGTGCGGATCTGCACCTCGATCGGTCGGTGCCGGCCGATCACGGCGGTATGCAGCGACTGGTAGCCGTTGGGCTTAGGCAGGCCGATGTAGTCCTTGAAGCGCCCGGGAATGGGCCGGAAGGTGTCGTGCACCACCGCCAGGGCCCGATAGCAGCCCTCGAGGTTGGGGCAGAGAATGCGCAGGGCGGCCACGTCGAAGATTTCGTGGAAAGCCTTCTGCTGGCGCTGCATCTTGCTCCAGATGCCATAGAGGTGCTTGGGCCTGCCACTCACCTCACAGCTCGCCAAACCCACCGCGGCCAACCGATCCCGCAGCAGCTGCACGGTCACGCCCAGGCGCTCTTCGCGCTCGCTGCGCTTGGTGGCCACCTGCTGCTGCACATCCCGATAGGCCTCGGGCTCGAGGATCTTGAAGGCCAGATCCTCCAGCTCCCACTTGAGCCGTCCGATGCCGAGGCGATTGGCCAGGGGGGCATAGATCTCCCGGGTTTCGCGGGCGATGCGCAGCTGCTTTTCGGGCTTGAGCGCACCGAGGGTGCGCATGTTGTGCAGACGATCCGCCAGCTTGACCAACACGACCCGGATGTCGCTGGCCATAGCCAGGAACATCCGGCGCAGGTTTTCGGCCTGGGCCTCGGTGTGATTGGTGAAGTGGATGCCGCCGAGCTTGGTCACGCCCTCCACCAGGGCCCGCACCTCGGCACCGAAGTGCTGCTCGATCTCCTCCGCGGTGACCTCGGTGTCCTCCACCACGTCGTGGAGGAAGCCGGCCGCAATCACGCCGGCGCTGGCGCCGATGTCGCGCAACAAGTCGGCAACGGCGACCGGATGAATGATGTAGGGCTCGCCGCTGGCCCGGAACTGGCCCTCGTGGAGCTGGTAGGCGAAGTCAAAGGCGGAGGCCAGCAGGGCCTCGGAGTCGGTGGGGCAGCTCTCGCCTTCCCCCGGGGGCACGTGCTCAATGCAGCGCTGCAACCACTCGGGCAGGGGAACGCCGTAATCGGCGGGGGTGCGAATCGGCCGGCGTCCCGATCCTTCCAGGGTCGACCCTGGACTTTGACTCTCCGGTGCCGGCCCTGGGACAGGTGGAGCAGCCGCGACTGAAACAGCCCCGGCGGTTGCGTCCAGATCAGGAACCGCCCTGAGCATTCCACCCTGCGGAGTCCTTCCATCGTATGCAGCGATCGTCACCAAACCACCGATGTGCTGGTCTGCGGATCCAAGGGGATCCAAGCTGGTCCCTATGACCAGCCCCGTGCTCGCGATCAACGACCTGGTGGTGCGCTATCCCGGTGCGGAGCGCCCCACCCTCGAGGGGCTGACCCTCAGCCTGAGCCCGGGCGAACGGCTGGCCCTGGCGGGCCCCTCCGGCTGTGGCAAGAGCACCGTGGCCCGGGCCGTGCTGCAGCTACTGCCCCCCGGTAGCCAGTGCAGCGGGGGGCTGCTGCTGGCGGGGCAGGACCCCGCCAGGCTGCCGCGGTCGGCCCTGCGCCAGCTGCGCGGCGAAGCGGTGGGCCTGGTGTTCCAGGACCCCATGACCCGGCTGAATCCCCTGCTCACCATCGGAGATCACCTGGGCGACACCCTGGCGGCGCACCGGCCCCAGTGGGGGCGGCGCCAGGTGCGACAACGCGCTGAACAGTTGCTGGAGCGGGTGGGGATCAACCCGGAGCGCTACGGCAGCTACCCCCATGAATTCAGCGGTGGCATGCGCCAGCGCCTGGCCATCGCCCTCGCCATGGCCCTCAAGCCGCCCCTGGTGATCGCCGACGAACCCACCACCAGCCTGGATGTGGCCGTGGCCGGCCAGGTGATGGCGGAGCTCACGGACCTCTGCCGCGAAGCGGGCAGCGCCCTGCTGCTGATCAGCCACGACCTGGCCATGGCGGGGCGCTGGTGTGACCAGATCGCCGTACTCGACCAGGGCCATCTGATTGAACAGGCCCCTGCCCAGCAGTTGCTCACCGCCCCGGCATCCCCCCTGGCCCAGCGGCTGGTGGCCAAGGCACGGGAGCGGGAGGGCGCCGAAAGCCCCGCACCGGCACCGGCACCGGCCCTGCTGGAGCTCGAGGGCCTGCGCAGCTGGCACCCCCTGCCGTCCCTGCCCTGGCAGTCGCGGTGGCTGAAGGCCGTGGACGGCGTCAGCCTGCGGCTCCAGCGGGGAGAAACCATTGGCCTGGTGGGGGCCTCAGGCTGCGGCAAAAGCACCCTCTGCCGAGCCCTGATGGGCCTGGCACCAGTGCGGGGCGGCAGCGTGCGCCTGGAGGGCCACAACCTGCTCAGCCTGCGCGGCCGGGCATTGCGGCAGGCGCGGCGCGGCATCCAGATGGTGTTCCAAGACCCCCTGGCCTGCCTCAACCCCCAGATGGCCGTGGGAGAGGCCATTGCCGATCCCCTGCTGATCCACGGTCTGGCCAGTCGCCCCCAGGCCCGCCAGCGGGCGCGGGAGCTCCTGGCCGCTGTGGGACTGACCCCCCCGGAGGCCTTCGAGAACCGCCTGCCCCGCCAGCTCTCCGGCGGCCAGCAGCAACGGGTGGCCATCGCCCGGGCCCTGGTGCTCGAGCCCAAGGTGCTGCTCTGCGACGAGAGCGTGAGCATGCTCGATGCGGAGGTGCAGGCCGACGTACTGGCCTTGCTGCGCCAGCTGCAGGAGCGGCTGGGGCTGGGCATCCTGTTCGTCACCCACGACCTCTCGGTGGCCAGCGGCTTCTGCCACCGGGTGATCGTGCTGGAAGGGGGCACGATCGTGGAGGAGGGTCCCGGCGCCCGGCTGCTGCGTGATCCCCAGGCTGCGATCACCCGCAAGCTGGTGGCAGCCTGCCCGCGGCTACCGGCGCCGGCGTAACACCTCCAGTAGGCGCGCAAACACCTCCGGTAGCGGCGCCTCGCACACCAGCCGCTCGCCGCTGACCGGGTGATCCAAGCCCAGCTGCACCGCATGCAGCGCCTGGCCGGGCAGCTCGACCGGCAGTTTGCGGCAGCGGGAATAGGCCGGGTCACCCACGATCGGATGGCCCATGTGGGCGCAGTGCACTCGGATCTGGTGGGTGCGGCCGGTGTCGAGCTTGAAGCGCAGCAGGGCGTAATCCCCCAGCCGCTCCACCACCCGCCAGTGGGTGCAGGCATGGCGGCCGCTGTCGTCGTGCACCACGGCGTACTTCTTGCGGTCAACAGGATGGCGGCCGATCGCCCCAACGATCGTGCCGTTGTCGCCCGCCGGCTGGCCGTGCACCACGGCCAGATATTGGCGGGAAGCGATCCGCTTCTGAATCTGCACCTGCAGCTTCACCAGGGCCTCCTGGCTTTTGGCCACCACGATGCAGCCCGTGGTGTCCTTATCAAGACGGTGCACGATGCCTGGGCGCAGCTCGCCGCCGATGCCGGGCAGGTCGGGGCAATGGTGCAGCAGCCCATTCACCAGGGTGCCGTCCCTGTTGCCCGGCGCCGGATGCACCGTGAGACCGGCGGGCTTGTTAAGCACGATCAGGTGGGCATCCTCGTAGAGCACATCCAGCGGCATCGCCTGGGGCACGAGATAGGGCAGCGGCTCCGGCGGCGGCATCCACAGCGCCACCGTGTCCCCCTGCCGCAAGGGGGTCTTGGCCTGGCCGGTGACCCCATTGACCCGCACATAGCCGGCCTCGATGAACTTCTGGATCCGGGCGCGGCTCTGCTCCGGCCGCTGGGCCACCAGCCAGCGGT
>JBEEKG010000088.1:0-5234 GCA_041168785.1 Cyanobacteriota bacterium | reverse complement strand
CAGCAACTCCAGGTGACGCCCCTGCGCAAGCAGCAGGGTGGAATCGTGGATATTGAGTTGTCAGTGGGCGTGGCCTCCACGGCTGGGGCCAGTGGCTACCACCTGGAGGGCCTGTTGGGAGCCGCCGATGCCTCCCTGTATGTGGCCAAGGACCGGGGCCGTCACCAGGTGGTGTGCCTGGAATTGGAGTCGTCCCGGAAGGGTCCAGGCGATGACGGTTGGACCGTGGGGAACGCCTGAACCCTCGTTTCAGACGGGATTGAGAATCGCGGCCGCCTCCTGGATGTCGGCCTCAATGCTCCACTCCAAGGCGCTCTCCACCCCATTGGGCCCTGAGAAGCTGCCCGTGATTGCGGCCGTGAGTTCTGGTTTCGAGGAGGTGGCCAGGGTGATGTAGCGATCGTCCACCACCCCCACGCCACTGGGGTCGAAGCCCCGCCAGCCCGCCCCGGGCAGATACACCTCTGCCCAGGCGTGCAGGTCGTAGCGCTCCGGTTTCGGCTCCAACAGGTGGTAGCCGCTCACGAAGCGGGCCGGCAGGCCCACGCAGCGGCAGGCTTCCACCATCAACATCGCTAGGTCGCGGCAGGAGCCCACCCGCTCCTTGAGGGTGCGGCCGGCGGGCCAGGCGGGACCTACATGCCGCTGGGTGTATTTCACCCGGTCTTGAATGATTTCCACCAGCTGCTGCAGAAACATCAGGGCCCGTTGGTCGCTGCCCATCAGGGCTTCCTGGGCTATGTCCACGGCGGCGGGATCGTGTTGGCCATTCGGCAGCCAGCCCTCGAGGCTGCCGGCCAGGTCACCGTTGAGGTGACCCACCGGATAGGGCAGCAGGGGTTCGTTGTCCTCCAGGCAGGCCCGCAACAGGGGAGCGGTGTCCGTTTCCACCAGGCTGCTGGCCCGCACCAGGAAGGCATCCGTGGCACCACTGAAGCGGGCGCGGAGGATCTCATCGCCACTGGCGGCCACCAGGGGGTAGAGCCGGCCCGGTTCTGGTGTGATGGCCAGCTGGAAATCCAGCAGGCGCTGAAATCCGTGGCCCCGGGGCTTCAGGCAGAAGCGGTGCGGTCCCAGCAACACGGGCGCGCTGTACCGGTAGGTGAAGGTGTGGATTACGCGGGCACGCATGCGGGCTCGGCGATGAAGTAGCGCTGCTCGATCAGATCATGGAGCCGGTTGAGGTCGCTTTGCAGGTCGTCAATCGATTCGTGCAATCCTCCGGCGATGAGCTCGTCGATGCGGGTGTAGCTCCAGCGGGCCAGGGTGAGTCCACTGAGGCATTCGAGATCATCGGGAGCTCCAGGCACCGCCTGGCCGCGCACGATGTGTAGGGTTTCGTGGATGCGCTCCAAGCAGTAGCGCACCGACCGCGGAAAGATCGGGTCGAGGAGCAGAAAGGAGGCCACGGCTTTGGGTTCGATCGCCTGCTGGCGTGACTGACGGAACATCTGATAGGCCCCGGCGCTGCGCAGCAGGGAGATCCACTGCAGTTCATCCAATACGCCGCCCACCTCGTCCGGGGTTGGGAGAAGCAGGAAATACTTGACGTCCAGGATTCGGGTGGTTTTTTCGGCCCGTTCCAGCACCCGGCCCAGGCGGCTGAATTGCCAGGAGAGGTCGCGGCTGAGGGTGGCATCGGTGATGCCATAGAACAGCTGGCAGGCCCGGCGGATGTCACGCAGCTGCTCCTGGGGCGGCTGCCGCCAGAACCCCTCGTTGTCGAGCAGGGTCCAGTAGATGTCGTTGAGCTGCTCCCACATCTCGGTGGTGATCACCTCGCGGATCTGGCGGGCGTTTTCCCGGGCGATGGCGATGCAGTTCACCACGCTGTTGGGATTGGCCTCGGCTCGCACCAGAAACTCCACCACCTGTTCGGGCCCACCGCCTGGATAGAGGCGATCGAACAGTTCCCGATCGCCGCTGGCGTCGATCAAGGGCAGCCAGGGCTCGGCGCTGCCCGGGGGACAGTCGAGGGCCATGGCCTCGCTCACTTCCACGAAGCGCGAGATGTTCTCGGCCCGCTCCACGTAGCGGTTGATCCAGTAGAGCGAATCGGCAACGCGGCTCAGCATGATTCTTCGCTCACGATCCAGGTGTCCTTGCAGCCGCCCCCCTGGGAGGAGTTCACCACCAGAGATCCTCGGCGCAGGGCCACCCGGGTCAGGCCGCCGGGGCTTACCCAGGCCCCTTTGCCGCGCAGCACGTAGGGGCGCAGGTCGACGTGGCAGGGGAACAGCTCGCCCTCGCTGAGCGAGGGCACGGTGGAGAGCTCCAGGGTGGGCTGGGCGATGTAATTGCGGGGATCGGCCTGGATCTTGGCGGCAAATTCGGCGATCTCCTCCCGGCTGGCGTGGGGCCCGATCAACATCCCGTAACCGCCTGCTTCAGCCACCGCCTTCACCACCAGCTCGCCCAGGTGGGCCAGCACGTAGGCCCGGTCATCGGGTCGTGCGCACAGATAGGTCGGCACGTTCTCGATGATCGGCTCTTCGCCCAGGTAGTAGCGGATCATCTCCGGCACATAGGCGTAGATCAGCTTGTCGTCGGCCACGCCGGTGCCCGGGGCGTTCGCGATCGCCACCCGCCCGGCCCGGTAGGCCGCCATCAGGCCCCGCACCCCCAGCATCGAATCGCTGCGGAACACGGCTGGATCCAGGAAGTCGTCGTCGATGCGCCGGTAGATCACATCCACGGGCTCCAGGCCGGCCGTGCTGCGCATCCACACCCGGTCGTCCTGGCAGACCAGATCGCGCCCCTCTACCAACTGGATGCCCATCTGCTGGGCCAGGTAGCTGTGTTCGAAGTAGGCGCTGTTGAACACCCCTGGAGTGAGCAGCACCACCTTGGGGGTGTCGGTCCAGGGAGCCAGCTCCCGCAGGGTCTGCAGCAGGTGGGAGGGGTAGTCGTCGATCGGCTGCACCGTGCGCCCCGAGAACAGGCTCGGGAACATGCGCTTCATCACCCGGCGATTTTCGAGGAAGTAGGCCACCCCGGAGGGGCAGCGCAGGTTGTCCTCCAGCACACGCCAGGTGCCCTGGCCGTCGCGCACCAGGTCGAGCCCGGAGATGTGGCACCAGCGACCTAGGGGGGGCTCGAAGCCCTGCAGCTGGGGTCGCCAGCCCTGGGAGCTCTCCACGTCTTCCCGTGGGATCACACCATCGTTGAGGATTTGCTGGGGGCCGTAGACGTCGGCGAGGAAGAGATCAATCGCTTCTAGCCGCTGAAACAGTCCGTCTTCCAGGCACTGCCAGTCACCGCTGCTGATCAGCCGGGGTAGGGGATCGAAGGGCAAAATCCGTTCGCCCCCTTGGCTGCCGGAGCCGTTGAGGCGGAAGGTGGCCCCCAGCCGCCGTAGCAACACGCCGGCTGCCGCGTGGTTGCGGTTGAGTTCGTCGAGGCCCAGCTGGCCCAGGGAGGACAGCAGGGGGCGCAGGGCCGTGCGGGGTACATCCACCGCGCTGAAATACTCGTCGTAGCCCCGATTGGGCCTGTATTCGGTAAACATTCATCCCCACTGCGCTGGGTCGGATCATGTCCACCTGTGGTGCACCTCGCCGGTGTGGGTTGATACGAAAGAGCAGCTCAATGCTCGGCCAGAACCCGATTTTCACGTTTAGGTTTAGGTGGTGGCAGTCTGCGGCGCCCCTCGATGCCCAGCGATCTCCCCAACCTGTCGGGTGACATGCCCACTCCGCAGGGGAGTGCCTGGGTCGATCCGTATGGGGCCGATCCGTATCGGGCCGAGCTGGGGCTGTTTGAGGCTAAAAGCATCCTCACCTCAGCCCAGGACCTGGAGACTCTTGGTCTTCCCGAGGGCCATCGGAGCCATGAACGGCTGGTGGCACCGCCCTGCAGGCCCATACCGATCCAGCTGCTGCAGCTGGATGGCTCCCCCTGCACCGAATGGTTTTATGCCGACATTCTCGACATCAGCCAGGGGGGCCTCTGTCTGTTGATCACCGAGAGCCATGCCATTGCGGTGGGCCATGGGGTGATGGTGGACTTCACGGCCCATCTCAGCGGCGATCTACACCGGGTGCGGGGCCTGGTGCGTTGGTTTGTGCGCTCCTGCGGTGTCATCACGATGGGTCTCGGGTTTGTCGAGCCGCTCCATGACCTCCCCGAGCTCCTGTCCGACCGCCGCCACCGCCTGCGCAATCTCAACGAGGAGCCCAAGACCTAGAGCAGGCTCTAGAGCAAGAAGTAGCGCTGGGCCATGGGCAGCACCTCGGCGGGTGCGCAGGTGAGCAGCTCGCCGTTGGCGAAGACCTCGTAGGTCTGGGGGTCCACCTCGACCTTCGGTAGGGCCGAGTTGTTGCGCATCTGGGCCTTGCCAATGCCGCGCGTGTTCACCACGGGCACGCAGGGTCGCTTTAACCCCAGCTGGCGGGGCAGGTCGGCATTGAGGGCCTCCTGGCTGATGAAGGTGAGGCAGCTTGGGGCTAGCGCCGCTCCCAAGGCCGCAAACATTGGCCGGCCGTGCACCGGCCCGGGGGTGGGGATCGAGGCGTTGGCATCGCCCATCTGGGCCCACACGATCGAGCCGCCCTTGATCACCAGCTCCGGCTTGACCCCGAAGAAGCCCGGCTTCCAGAGCACCAGATCGGCCAGCTTGCCCACCTCCACTGAGCCCACCTGGGTGTCCAGGCCATGGGCGATGGCTGGATTAATGGTCACCTTGGCGATGTAGCGCTTCAGGCGGGTGTTGTCGTTGCGGCCGCTGCCCGGCCCGGCCAGGTCTTCCGGCAGCACACCTCGCTGCACCTTCATTTTGTGGGCGGTCTGGAAGGTGCGGATGATCACCTCGCCCACCCGGCCCATGGCCTGGGAGTCGCTGGCGATGATCGAGAAGGCGCCGATGTCGTGGAGGATGTCCTCGGCGGCGATGGTTTCGCGGCGGATGCGCGATTCGGCAAAGGCCACGTCTTCCGGGATGCGCGGATCGAGGTGGTGGCACACCATGAGCATGTCGAGGTGCTCCTCGAGCGTGTTGCGGGTGTAGGGGCGCGTGGGGTTGGTGCTGCTGGGCAGCACGTTGGTCTCGCCGCAGATCTTGATGATGTCGGGGGCGTGGCCGCCGCCCGCCCCCTCGGTGTGGAAGGTGTGGATGGTGCGGCCGCCGATGGCGCGGATCGTGTCCTCCACGAAGCCCGCCTCGTTGAGGGTGTCGGAGTGGATGCACACCTGCACGTCGAAGCGATCCGCCACCGTGAGGCAGCAGTCGATGGCGG
>JBEEKG010000087.1:0-2769 GCA_041168785.1 Cyanobacteriota bacterium | reverse complement strand
AGCTCGGGGGTGAGTTGCTGCACGCTGCGGCCTCCCACCTGTTCGGCCAGCAACGCCCCAACCCCGTCGTCACCGCGCAGGCTGTTGCCGATGCCGATCACCAGGCGATTGCCCTGGGGGTGCTGCTCCATGGCAAACCAAGAGAGGGGGGAGACGAGCTCCCAATTGTTGGCGGCGATGACCTGATCCGCAGCGAGGCGTTGCTTGTTCAGAACCAAGTTGATCCTGCGGGCAGCTTCCGCAGCCCCTCCAGCAGCGGCCATGGGGATCGGGGAGATCGGACCCCTTGCCCTGGGGTTGCCCCCTTAATCCTGCACCCGCTCCGCCAACCGCCGCCCAGTGGCATCCACCAGCTCTATCCGCAGCGGCATCTGGCCGGCCGCGTGGGTGGAGCAGGAGAGACAGGGATCAAAACAGCGGATACCGGCCTCCACCCGGTTGAGTAGGGACTCAGGAATTTCGGCGCCCTCGGCAAGCGGCGCGGGGCCGAGGTAGTAGCGGGCGATCTGGGCCACGGTGCGGTTCATCGCCAGGTTGTTCTGGCCCGTGGCGATGATCAGGTTCACCCGGGTGATCAGGCCGTCGTCATCTACCCGGTAGTGGTGAAACAACGTGCCGCGGGGCGCCTCGCTCACCCCCACCGCTTCGCGGGCATTGAGGCTGGCATGGCTGCGCACGTGGGGGGATTGCAGCTCGGGATCCTGCGCCAGCTGGCCGATCGCCTCCAGACAGGCCACGATCTCCACCAGCCGGGCATGGTGATAGGCAAACGACGAAATGGCAATCCGGCCGCCGCTGGCCGTTGTGCCGTTGCGGGCGCGGAAGGCCGCCAGCTCGGCATCGGCCCAGGGGGTGCCGATCCGCTCGCACACGTTCAGGCGCGCCAGAGGGCCCACTCGATACATCCCCTCCGGATAGCCCAGGGGCTTGTAGAAGGGAAATTTCAGGTAACTCCAGCTCTCCACCGCCTCGCCCAAGAAGCTGGCGTAGTGGTCCTCTGAGAGGCCATCAGCCACCACGGCGCCGCTGCTATCCACCAGCCGCAACTGGCCATCGATGCACGACCACTGGCCCTGGCCATCCACCAGGCCCATGAACAGGGAGTCGAAGGTGCCAAACACTTGCTGCTCTTCAGCCAGCTGTTGATCCAGCAGCCGCTGAAACACCTCCAGGGCCAGCCGCACCGTGGCTTCGGCTTCGGGCAAGCGCTGCCGGATCCAGGCCACCGTCTCAGGCGTCATCGGCGTACGAACGCCACCGGGCACCGCCCAGGCCGCATGGATCTTGCGGCCCGCCACCTGCTCGATGAGCTGCTGGCCAAATTGGCGCAGGCGGATGCCGGCGCGGGCCAGCTCCGGATCGGCCGCCATCAGGCCAAACACGTTGCGCTTGGCCGGATCGCTATCCCAACCCAGCAGGAAATCGGGGCTGCTGAGGTGAAAAAACGAGAGGGCGTGGCTTTGGCAGATCTGGGCCAGGTTCAGCAGCCGCCGCAGCTTGCGGGCCGCCGCCGGCGGTTGCACCGCCAGCAGCTTGTCGCCGGTTTTAGCCGCGGCCAGCAGGTGGCTCACGGGGCAGATGCCGCAGATGCGCGCCGTGATGCCCGCCATTTCCGTGAAGGGCCGGCCCTCACAAAAGGTTTCGAAGCCGCGATACTCCACCACATGGAAGCGGGCATCAGCGATCTCGCCGGCTTCATCGAGGTGCAGGGTGATCTTGGCGTGGCCCTCGATGCGGGTCACCGGGTCGATCGTGATCGTGCGGGGGGTGAATTCAGAGCTCACAGCGATCTCCCTCAGCCGAAGCTCAACATGGCCTGACCTTCCGGCAGCGGCTCGCCGCGCAGCAGGGCCTCCAGAAACGCCCGGATCCGCTCGGCCGAAGGCGGGCAGCCGGGCAGGAAGTGATCCACCGCAATCACCTCATGCAGCGGCAGCACCCGCTCCAGCAGCTCCGTCACGATGCCGGGGGCGTGGGGGTGCTGGGCGCCGCGATCGGCTAGCTCCACATAACCGCGCTCCAGCACGCTCTGGCGGCTGCCACCAGCCACTCCTGCCCAGAGGTTGCGCAGGCCCGGCACGTTGGCGCTCACGGCGCAATCACCGAAGGACACCACCACCTTGCTGCGGGCCCGCAGCTGCAGGGCCAGCTCGAGGTTGTCGGCGTTGGCCACCGCCCCCTCCACCAGGCACAGATCCACCCCCTCGGGAAATACCTTGATGTCGCTCGCTACCGGTGAGTAGACGATCTCCACCGCTGCGGCGAACTCAAAGAGCCATTCATCAAGGTCGAGAAACGACATGTGGCAGCCGCTGCAGCCGGCCAGCCACACCGTGGCAAATCGCAGCTTTGGGGGTGGCACCTGGGGAGTGGTCATTGGTTGTGCCAGCGGCGGTCAGTGCGCGCTGCAGCCAGCTGCTGGGCCCGCTCGGGGTGGGGCTGCTTCTCGGCGGTGGCGTCCTGCTTACGAAACAGGGCGCCGGTTGGACAGGCATCCACGCACTTGCCGCAGGAGGTGCAGGCTTCCACCTCGCCCCAGGGCTGGTCGAGGCCGGCAATGATCGAACAGGCGCTGCCCCTGTAGCCCACATCCCATACGTGCGCCCCTTCGATCTCGTCGCACATCCGCACGCAACGGGTGCAAAGGATGCAGCGGTGGTGATCCAGCCCAAACAGGGCATGGGAAGCATCGACATGGCGCTGGGGGTACTGGTAGGGGAAACGGGAGTGGTCCATGCCCACCTCCACCGCCACGTCCTGCAGCTCGCA
>JBEEKG010000086.1:0-4443 GCA_041168785.1 Cyanobacteriota bacterium | reverse complement strand
TCAATTTGCCGACAATATTGCATTGCTTGAGCACTTATGATCTGCTGCGACGATGCCGAAAGGCATTTTTTTATGGTGATCAGAGGCAGGCAAATCTCGTAAATTTCGAGGTACCCTTAAGAAATTTAGAAAATCTTGACACCAAACCTTTGGAAATATATATAAGGAAAAAGGAGATGAGGGAAAGCTTTCAAGCTGCAATAGATGTAAAAAGGGAGTACGATGATCTTCGTAATCCTTAAATTTCCTCGCTACCTAGCCCCGTAAACTGATGAGCAATGGCGCGCTGCTTCTGGCGACGCAGACCAGCTGGACCATCTGGGCTGCGTCGACACAACACCTTGGTGTGGCTTCGAGCTCTTCTGGCCTACGGCGAAGCGCTGCGGGATTTGGGTTCAGTGCTTGCTCCGGGAGGCCCCCTCCCCTATAAAATATAAATAGCGTGTGACTCGGTTACAACGCTGCCCTTGATTTAGATGGCTCTGGACCAAGGTGAGGCTTCAGAAAAGCAACCAGCCCCGGAGAGCCAAAAGAGTCCCCAGAATCGCAGTGGTCGGTGGCTGATTCAAGGACTTTTCTAAAAGCCATTAGAAGCAAAGTTGTTTAGATCCAGCTCCGCTTCAGCGATCGATATGGGTTTGGGCTGTTCTTGGGTCTGGTGCACCCCCATTCTCCTCAAAGTGCAACCACGGCTGAGCAGGCAAAAGTCCGGGGCCCAAGCTCCGGGCTTTGTTTTGGGGATCGAGCGAGTCAGCCCAGCCCACCCAGGCGAATTAGTCCGCCCACCACCACGAAGGCGATCGCAAGGGTGGTGATGCTGCGGATGTGCCAGGCCAGGCCGCTCAGGTTGGCGTCGGTGAGGTTGGGGATCAGCCGCAACCGGGCGTGGAGGGCCAGGGCGGCGGTGCCGGCCAGTAGCAACAGCTTGACGCCCACCAACATGCCAATCGGGTTGGCCGGGCTGAACAGCCCCTGGAAGCCGGGGAGATAAATCCAGCCCATCCACAGACCGGTGAGCACCTGAATGGCCAAGGCCGTGAGGCCCAGCGGCTCAAAGACCTCCTCGAAGGCACGGACCTGGGCCGCGCTCTGTGCTCGCAAGGCCCTGGGGAGCACCCCCAGATCCAGCACCAGATGACCGCCGGTCCACACCGTGGCGGCCAGGGCATGAACAATCACCAGCAGCGGAAAAACAGACACGGCAGCTCCTTTGCAGGTGCCTCCACGATGGGTGCAATGTGCAGGGTCTGACCATGAAGGTGATCGTTGATCTATGTGTGGTGCCGATCGGGGTGGGCGTGCAACTTGCCCCCTACATCGCTGCCTGCGAGAAGGTGCTCTCTGAGGCGGGTCTCAAGATCCAGCTGCACCCCAACGGCACGGCGATTGAGGGGGAGTGGGAGCCGGTGTTCGCCGCCATCGAGGCCTGCCACAAGGCGGTGCACGCCATGGGCTGCCCTCGCATCTACACCACCGTCAAGATCAATACCCGCAGCGACAAAGACCAGACCCTGGAAGACAAGGTGGCCAGCGTGCAGGCCCTGCTCTGATGCCAGACCAGCGAGACCAGGCCAGCGAGGTTCTCGAGTTCTGGTTTGTCGAAACCAGGCCGCATCAGTGGTTCGCCAAGGACCCTGCCTTTGACCAGCTGCAGCAGCAGCGATTCGTTGCCCTGACCCGACGCGCCATCGCCGGTGAGCTCGACGTATGGGATACAGAGCCGACCGGGCCCTGGCGCTGGTGCTGCTTCTCGATCAGTTCCCGCGGCAGATCTGGCGCGACAGCGCCATGGCCTTCGCTGGCGATCCCCAGGCCCTGGCATTGAGCCTGCGGGCGGTGGAGCTGGGCTGGCTGGCGGCCGAACCCGTGCGTCCGCGGCGGCAGTTCTGGCTGATGCCGCGAATGCATTCGGAAGAGCTGGCGGTGCAGGAGGCGGCGCTGCCGCTGTTTGACCAGTTCACCGATTCCCGCACCGTTGATGTCGCCAGCTGGCACCGCGATGTGATCGCCCGCTTTGGCCGTTTCCCCCACCGCAATGCCGCTTTGGGGCGGGTTTCAAGCGCGGCGGAGCTGGCCTTCCTGCAGACGCCCGGCTCACGCTTCTGAAGCAGCTCAGGCCCTGCGCAGTGGTGGCGGCGTCCACTGCGGCTCGCAAACCTGCCAGCCGGCTCTGCGCTTCTGGGCCCAGAGCTTGATCGCCTCATTTCGCATCAGCTCCCTGCGGTGTTTCAGCAGCGGTGGCTCCCTGCTGGGCATCACCTCTCCAAAAGTCACCTCCAGCGCCTGGCTCCAGCGGTCGTAGCGGCATGGCTGGAAATGGAGTACCTGGCGGCCATCGCTGAGCCAGCCATCTTGCGGAGACAGCGGCGGCCGGCCGGGACTGTTCGTGACGTTCATCGAGAGCTGCTCAGGCCACCTCCGGCGCCCAGCCTTTCTGACGCACCAGGTCGTCAGTCCAGCCTTGGCAGCGGCTGGTGAGGTGTTCGCCATGGGCGATTAGCCCCTGGTGCAGCTGACAGGTGAGCAGCGGGATGCAGTTCACCCCGGCGTGGTGGCGAAACCAGTGGACAACCACCAGGGCATCGCGGGCACGGAGGGCAGAGCGGGAAAGCGGGGCAGCCATCTGGGGACCGCAGAGAACCCCACACCCAACGGCCAGCCGCAGTGAGGTGACAAGGACGCCCCCACGGGGCGCCTGGCTAGATCCTTGATGCAGCGCGAGGACTGGACGAGGGATTCAGGTGGGTGTTTGACGGCCTGGTGGCGAAACGATCCCAGCTATCCGGACCTGCCGGCACGGCCTGTGGTGAATGACCGGCGACCCCGGTCTCGATGTCGAGGAGGCGCTCAGCGGTAGCTGAGGAACTCCTCTATCGACATGCCGATGTCTTTGGCGATTTGGCGTAGCAGCGGCGGTGCAATGTCGCGCCCTTTATGCGCCGGAACCGTCGTGCAGCGGCCTTTAGGATCACGGAATTGCTGGTGGGAGCCGCGCTGGCGAACCACCTCAAACCCCAGCTTCTTGAGGATGTCTGCAACCTCCGATGGCTTGAGAACAGGCGTTGACCCCACCGTTCAAGCCGCCACGGAAATTTGCTGCAGACCGACAAAATCACTTTCCAGAGTCGGTTCGCCATCCTCCAGGAGCATGGAAATCACCTCCTCAAGGTTGGCCTGCAACTCATCAAGGCTTTCCCCCTGGCTGTGAGCCCCGGGGAAGCCGGGGACGTAGCCCACAAGGAGCCCGGTCTCAGGGCAGCGCTCAATCACCGCTGAAAACGTGTGCATGGTGGTGGACTCCGTCTGGCCATTCTGCTGCGGATAGCCCAGGGATGAAAGATCCCTGCCACCCGGACCTGCCGGCATGGCCTGTGGTGAACGACCGGCTGACCTTGCATTTGGCACAACTCCGCGGAAGCGTTCCGCTACAGCCAAGGAGAGGTGCTCGAGCACCAGGGCATCGCGGGCACGGAGGGCAGAGCGGGAAAGCGGGGCAGCCATCTGGGGACGGCAGAGAACCCCACACCCAACGGCAAGCCGCAGCGCTGTGACAAGGACGCCCCAACGGGGCGCATGGCCCGATCCTTGACGCAGCGCGAGGAATGGACGAGGGATTTAGGTGGGTGTTTGACGGCCTGGTGGCGACTCGCCCTAATTGCCTCCGCTCCCTGCTGTGAGCTCCGGACCCTGGTTCTGCACACCTATCCGGTAGCCCTTGGGCTTCTGCGTAGGCGAAGCCTTCTCGTAGAGCAGCAGTTGGCATCAAGGCCTATGGCCACGAGCGCATCACCACCGCCTTGGGCTGCCGCGGTAAACCCGTCAAAATGCTGCGCCCGATCCCAGCTGAGAAGGCCTTTGCCCTGGCCCGCAAATTTAAGGGGCGCTTTGGCACCAGCATCTCCGTGCTTTGAGCGCTGCAAGGAGGCTGCTCCTCCCACCGGCCGGTCTCCCCGGCCTGTTTTCTCAGTGCTGACGCTTGATTTGGAGGACTGTGTCTTGGGGAACCAGGCGCTACCTAGGGGTGCTTGACATCTTGAGAGGACCGACACAAAGTGCCATGAGCTGGTCAGAGCTGGAGCGCTTGGTGGACCAGGCCGAGGCACAGCCTTCCCTGCGGCGCTCGCTCAAGGAGTGCTGCTCGAACCCAGAGCTGATCCTGGCGGCACGGAGCCTTGGCTATCGGATCACCCGCCTCAATCTCCTGGACTTTCTTCCGAAGACTTGTCGGCCCTATTGGGGGTATGGGATTTAACTCAGGGCTTGGGGTGCGGCGTTGCTCGGGGGTGTGAAACCCCTTTGCAAACGCTTTCCTGCTCCGCAAAGTTCACGATGGGACAGATTCAGAACAATATGAGCCCCTCTAACCAGGGCTTTCGACGACGCACCCGGAGTGTCAATTCGATAATCGAGCAGTGGCCGCTTGTTTGTGGAACGGGATCGTTG
>JBEEKG010000085.1:0-4253 GCA_041168785.1 Cyanobacteriota bacterium | reverse complement strand
GTGGCGGCGGCGATCGGCGCCGGCCTGCCCGTCACCGAGGCGGTGGGCACGATGATTGTCGACATCGGCGGCGGCACCACGGAAGTGGCCGTGCTGAGCCTGGGCGGCACGGTGCTGAGCGAGTCGGTGCGGGTGGCCGGCGATGAACTCAGCGATGCCATCGGTGTCTACCTCAAGAAGGTGCACAACCTGGTGGTGGGCGAACGTACCGCGGAGGACATCAAGATCCGCATCGGCTCCGCCTTCCCCGACGACGCCCACGACAACACCTCCATGGACGTGCGGGGTCTGCACCTGCTTTCCGGTCTGCCCCGCACCATCAATGTGCGGGCTGGTGATATCCGCGAAGCCATGGCCGAGCCCCTCAACGTGATCGTGGAGGCGGTGAAGCGCACCCTGGAGCGCACGCCGCCCGAGTTGGCGGCCGACATCGTCGATCGCGGCATCATGCTCGCCGGGGGCGGCGCCCAGGTGCGTGGCATCACCGACCTGATCAGCCACGAAACCGGCATCCTCACCCATGTGGCCGAGGACCCCCTGCTGTGTGTGGTGAACGGCTGCGGCATGGTCCTGGAGGACTACAAGCGGCTGCAGCGCGTGCTCGACACCCCTGATTTCGTGCGTCAGACCGCCTGATCGCGATGCAGGCCGGCCGCAGGCTCCGCCTCCCCGCCCTGCGGGTGGTTCTACAGGCCTGGCCCTGGGGCCTGCTCCTGCTGGCCCTCGTGGGGGTGCGGCTCAGCAAGGGGGCGGGTTTTAGTGATGTCTACGCCCTGGTCAGCCGGCCCTTCTGGCCCGGCAGCGCCCAGGGTGAGTGGATTCGCAGCGCCCAGAGCCTCGATGACCAGAGCCGGCTGCGTCAGCTTGAGGGCGACAACCGGCGGCTGCGGGGTTTGCTGGAGCTGCAGGGGCGCGGCGGCCCAGAGGTGGCAGCGCCGGTGATCTCGCGGCAGGCCGGGGGTTGGTGGCAGCAGCTGTTGATCGGCGGCGGCGAGCTCCAGGGCATCCGACCGGGTTTGTCGGTGCTGGCGCCCGGCGGGCTGCTCGGTCGGGTGGCCAGCGTCACCCCCACCACCGCCACCGTGGCCCTGCTCACCGATCCCGGCAGCCGTGTGGGCGTCTGGGTGGGCCGCACCCAGCGCCATGGCCTGCTCACGGGGATCGGCACCAGCCGGCCCGTGCTTCGCTTTCTGGAGAAGGATCCGGGCGTACGCCCCGGCGATGTGGTGGTGACCTCGCCAGCCAGCACCCTGTTGCCGCCCAATCTCACCATCGGGGTGATCCAGTCGGTCGATGACCGGGCCGTGCCGGCCACCGAGGCCGTGGTGCAGCTCAGCGCCCCGGTCGAAGCGGTCGACTGGGTGCAGGTGCGGCTGCCGTGAATCGTTTGGCCCGCCACGGCTGGTGTGTGGCCACGGCCCTGGTGGTGCCCTGGCTGGTGCTGGCCTCGCCGGGGCCGTTGAAGCTGGCGGGGGTGCCCCCGGCCTGGCCGGTGCTGTGGCTGCTGCCCTGGGCCCTGGTGGATGGCCCACTCTCCGGGGCCCTGGCCGGGGCGGGCCTTGGCCTGCTGCTCGATGGGCTCCATCTCGGCCCGATCACGGAAATTCCTGCCCTGGCCCTGTTGGGTTGGTGGTGGGGCCGGCTGGGGCGCCAGGGGCCGCCCATTGAGCGCAGCTTCAATCTGGGCCTGTTGGCCCTACTGGGCACGGCCCTGCTCGGCGCCAGCTTGATCCTGCAGGGCCTGCTGCTCGGCTGGTCGGCTGCGGAGGCGTGGCTGCCGGCGCCCGCCCTGCACACCTGGCTGGCCCAGACCCTGCTCACGGCCCTGCTGGCACCGCTGCTGTGCTCCCTGCAGCTGCTGCTCTGGCGCCAGCAAGCCTCCGGCGGGCGAGGCTGAGCCCATGGCACGTGAACAGGGTCGGCGACGCTTTCTCAAGCTTCTCGGTGGTGGCTCCGCCGCCGCCCTGCTGGCGGCGGGCCTGGGCAGCTGCGGCCGATCCGGTGGCGACTCCGGCGAGCGGGTGCTGAATTTCTGGACCCTGGATCTGGCTCCCAAGTTCAATGGCTACCTCCAGGGCCTGATCGCTGCTTGGGAGCGCCAGAACCCGGGCATCCGGGTGCGCTGGACCGATGTGCCCTGGAGCTCGGTGGAGCGCAAGTTGCTGGCGGCCGTGTTCGCCCGCACCGCGCCCGACCTGGTCAATCTCAATCCGCCCTTCGCCGCCAATCTGGCCAGCAAGGGGGGGCTGCGCGATCTCAGCACGGTGCTGCCGGCCGGGGCCGCCGAGGCCTACCTGCCGGCGATCTGGGAGGCGGGTCGCGAACAAGTCGGCCGGCCAGGGCCGGCTGGTTCAGGCCCGGGAGTAGCGCAGCAGTTCGCCATTCCCTGGTATCTGACGGCCCGGATCACCATGGCCAATCGCCGCCTGCTGGAGCGGGCCGGCTACGGGGCGCCGCCCAGCCACTGGGACGAGGTGCCCGCCTATGCCGAAGCGGTGCACCGCCGCACGGGCCGCTATGCCCTGTTTGTGACGGTGGTGCCTGACGACTCCGCCGAGCTGCTGGAAACCCTGGTGCAGATGGGGGTGCAGTTGCTCGGCGACAACCACCGCGCCGCCTTCAACAGCGAGGCGGGCCGGCGCGCCTTTGCCTTCTGGAGCGACCTCTATCGTCGCGGCCTGCTGCCGCGGGAGGTGGTGAGCCAGGGCTACCGGCGGGCGATCGAGCTCTATCAGTCGGGCGACCTGGCCCAGGTGGCCACCGGCCCTGACTTCCTGCGCAACCTGCAGACCAATGCCCCCGGGATTGCGGCGGTGACCGCTCCCTTTGCTCCGCTCACCGGGGCTGGCGGTGAGGCCAACGTGGCCGTGATGAATCTGGTGGTGCCCCAGCAGAGCGCCCTGGCGGCCGAGGCCGCGCGCTTTGCCCTGCATCTCACCAACGGTCCCAACCAGCTGGCCTTCGCTGAGCAGGCTCGGGTGCTGCCCTCCAACCGCCAGGCCCTGCAGCAGCTGGAGGCCTCCCTGGGGGCAGCCAGCGGTGCGGGGACGGCGCAGGAGCAGCTGGTGCAGCGCGCCCGGTTGCTGTCCGCCCAGACCCTGCGCCGGGCTCGGGTGCTGGTGCCGGCCAGTCCGGGGGTGAAGCGACTGCAGGCCATCGTGTACACCCAGCTGCAGCGCGCCATGCTCGGGCAGGTGGGCAGTGATGCCGCCCTGGCGGCGGCGGCCGACGACTGGAACCGCTACGCCCAGGCCCGTTGGGGCTGATATCAGCATCGCCCCATCCTGTCTGTTTCTGCAGAAATCCTTAAAAATGGTCAGATCGGCTCTGGCGCGGGCGTTTTGGGGGCTGACCACGGGGCGCGTGCAGGGGTATGGTTGCGATTCTTCATCTAGGCGTCCCGCCCATGCCCTCGGAGGACAGGCCCAGTTCGGGGGATCGGGGGTTCCATCCGGCAGCGTCAGAGCCGTTCATGGAAGCCTCTTCCGAGTCGTTGGGGTCTCCGCCGGCTGAGCCGAAGGCCACGGTGATGGTGGTGGACGACGAGGCGGCCGTGCGCCGGGTGCTGGTGATGCGCCTGCAGCTTGCTGGCTATCGGGTGATCTGCGCAGAAGATGGCGAAGAGGCGCTCAGCCTGTTCCACCAGGAGCAGCCCGACCTCGTGGTGCTCGACGTGATGCTGCCCAAGCTCGACGGCTTCGCGGTGTGCCGCCGTCTCCGGGCGGAATCCTGCGTTCCGATCATTTTCCTGTCGGCCCTCGACGCCATTGCCGAGCGGGTGTCAGGGCTGGATCTGGGTGCTGACGACTACCTGCCCAAGCCCTTCAGCCCCAAGGAGCTCGAAGCCCGCATTGCCACGATCCTGCGCCGGGTGGGCCGCGGGTCTGCCTCTGCCGAGCCCCGGGAAGTGCAAAGCGGCAGTGGCGTGCTGCGGGTGGGGGATCTGGTGGTCGACACCAATCGCCGCCAGGTCACCCGCGACGGTGAGCGCATCGGCCTCACCTACACCGAGTTCAGCCTGCTGGAGCTGCTGTTCCGGGAGCCCGGTCGGGTGGTGCCCCGGGCCGAGATCCTCGAGCAGCTCTGGGGCTATCCGCCCCGACGTGCCGCCGACCTGCGGGTGGTGGATGTGTATGTGGCCCGCCTGCGCGGCAAACTCGAGCCCGATCCGCGCAATCCGGAGCTGATCCTCACGGTGCGGGGCACCGGCTACGCCTCCCAGCGGATGGCCGACCCTGGCTTGGCTGCCACCG
>JBEEKG010000084.1:0-30658 GCA_041168785.1 Cyanobacteriota bacterium | reverse complement strand
TATCGTGCCAACGGTAAACGCTGGGTAGCCATGTGCGGAGTGGATAACCGCTGAAAGCATCTAAGTGGGAAGCCCACCTCAAGATGAGTATTCCCATGGCGTTAGCCAGTAAGGTCACGGGCAGAACACCCGTTGATAGGCTCTATGTGGAAGCGCAGTAATGCGTGAAGCAGAGGAGTACTAATAGACCGAGGGCTTGACCACAACTCGAGCTCTAAACAAAAGCTTATTTCCAGAAGTTCAGCAAGGATCTGAAAGGGTCTGAGTTGTTCTAGCCTATGCAGTTCTCAGGGTTCAACCTGGGAATGAACTATCCTGGTGTCCATGGCGCAGTGGAACCACTCCGATCCATCTCGAACTCGGTTGTGAAACGCTGCAGCGGCAACGATATTTGGGGGGTAGCCCCCTGAGAAAATAGCTCGATGCCAGGTAAAACATTCATTCCAAACTAATCGGTTCACTGCTTAGACGCAGGAGCTGATGCACGAAAGCCACCCGCGAGGGTGGCTTTTTTGTTGGCTTGGGCTACGGTCTGACGACTTCTAATGGTGGTGCTACGTTGGCTGAATTGTTGCCTGCCAGCCGGCGTTTAAAGCCCTTTTGGAGGGCGTACAAATTGTGGTTGAGGCTGGATTGCGTTGACCTGAGTGCCGCATTCGCTTACCACGGCCTGCAATCGCTCTTCCCCATGGTGCTGATTGCCATGTCCATGGCGTCGACGCTGTTGGGTCGTGATGAAGGCCTATACGAGCGACTCATTGATCTTGTGTCAGATGTGTTGCCGGTGACGGTGATGCCAGCTTTTTCGGCCACTCTGTCGGCTTTTTTGCGGCAGGGTTTTGGGGCCGGTGTGTTGGGTGTTGTCGCCCTGGTGTTGACCGCCAGCAACGCCTATCTGACCTTGCAGCGTGGGGCTGACCGGTTGTGGTGGAATCGACCCTTTGGTTTTGAGGGTTTGTCGTGGAGGGCGCTGGTCTTCCGCTACCTCCAGCTGCGTCTCAAGGCCTTTGGCCTGGTGTCGCTGTTTGCTCTGCTGATCGTTGTTGACCAGGCATTCACCAACATGCGTCTGTTGGGGTCGTCGGGGTTGCGGCAATGGATGCTGACGCTGTGGCCTTGGGCGGAGCAGTTCCAGCAGCCCGTGTCCTGGGGCCTCGACCTGGTGATTGCCCTGGCTCTGGCGATTGGGGCCTCCCTCTTGCTGTTGTGGGTCTTGCCCTCGCGGCGGATTCCATGGAGACCGCTGATGCCGGGTGCCTTGCTGATCGGTGGCTCCCTCACCTTCCTCAACCTTGCGCTTGGCCGCGTTTTGGTGACCCTCGGGGTTCGTTTTCAGGCCTATGGACTGGTGGGCGGGATTCTGGTGCTGAGTCTCTGGGTTTGGCTGGTGGGGGTGATCCTCTACTACGGCCAGTGCTTGTGCGTTGTCCTGGATCGACGTCCCCGCGTCAGGATAGGGGCACCCTGAGGGCCTCCCCGGCCAGCTGTGATGCAGCGCTCGAACACCTGGATCTGGCTGTTGCTGGCTGCTCTGTTGTTGCTGGCTCCGGGCCCTGCTGGCCGGTTGTTGCTTGATCTTCTCGGCGGCATCACCTTGGCCTTCCTTTTGCTTCCGCTGCTGTTGGGGGCTGCTGGTTTTGTGGCCTGGCAGGTCATTCAGCGGCGTCTGCGTACCTGCCCAGCCTGTGGCTTGACCACCATGGCCTCCGACCACTGCCCCGCCTGCGGCAGCTCCCTCGGCGAAGAAGGTCCTGGCGACCCTGGCATCGATCAACTGGATGTGAGCAATGTCACCATCGACGTTCAGGTCGTGGAACCGGACTCCACGAGCTTGGAGCGCTGAGCGCGACAGAGGCCCCTATCTTTCGACGCCTTGTGATCATCCACGGGCCAATTCTTGGAGCCTGCGTTCCCGGAGGTAGAGGAAGAGGGGAGCTCCAAAGGCGAAGGCCACTGTGACGCAGCTCAGCAGCACCCAGGGCAACCCACGCATCTGCAACCGCCGACTCTCCTGCACCATCCAGACCACGACCGCGGTGGCTCCGATGGCCAGGTCGCGAGAGAGCGAGCTGGCGGCGGGATTGGCGTTGGCGAGCTGGACGAAGAGGCCCAGATCAAAGCTCCCCCCAGTGGTGCCGATGAACTCCGCGTTGGCCAGCCAGGGCAGCACGGCTCCGGCCACGGCCAGGGCCAGGTAGAGCCATTGGACGCCGCCACCTCGATCCAGCGTGGCAGGCGATGACCCGCTTGGGTATGGCGCGGTGTCAGGCGGATGCTCGGTTTCTTGGCTCATGGTTTGAGGGGGGGATTCGAGGGCGATCGCAGTCTCAGGAGCTCATGGTCTCAGGAACTCACGGTCTCAGGTGCTCACGGTTTCAGAGACTGATGGGCAGGGCTGCAACTTCGGGTCCTTCGCCCCCCCGTCAGCCACCACGGCTCCTTCCTTGTTCTCGTCGTTCCACAGCAGGACCTCCTGTTCGATTTCGCTGAGCACCGTGTCGCAGCGTTCGAGATAGGTGCGGGCCTGGCGATAGAGGTCCGTGAGTTCCTCCACGTTGAGATCGTTCGCCTGCAGGGCAGCCAGGGTCAGCTGCAGCGCCGTATGGGCCTCGTTGTACGTCAGGTCGGCGGGGGGGTGGACCTTTTTGGGCATGGTTCAGGCTTCGGCGGAGGACGCAACGGCGAGGGGGTGAATCTCGCGCACCTTGAGGTCGGCGTGGCCATCCGCCAGCTGGGCTACGACCGTTTGACCGACCCCCAGTTGGGTGAGCGAACGCACGAGCGTTCCGTCGGGACGCCGCAGCACGCTGTAGCCGCGGGCCAGTTGGTGTTCGGGGGAGAGGGCTTGCAGCAGTTGGCGGGCATGGCTCAGGCCCTGGCGCCGCACCGCAATCAGCTGGCGGGGGTGCAGGGTCCGCAGGCGCTCCTGGTGACGGCTGAGTCGCCCCCGTTCGCCCTGCACCTGCAAGCGCACCACCTGTCGCAGATGGCCAGCCTGCTGCCGCAACTCCCGCAGGGCCAGGCTGCGATCGGGTAGCAGCGCCACCACGGCTGCGGTGGGGGTGGCAGCGCGGTAGTCGGCCACCAAGTCCGCGACGGTGGTGTCGTCCTCGTGGCCGATGCCACTCACCACGGGCAGGGGGCAGGCGGCCAGGCAGCGGGCCAAGGTCTCGTTGTCAAACACGGCCAGATCCTCGCGGCTGCCGCCCCCCCGGGCGATCACCACCGCGTCGAGGCCCAGGGCTTCGGCCTGCCGCCCAACCTGGATCAGGGCCTGGCAGATCTGCTCTTGAACCGCACCCTGGACGGGAATGGGCACCACCAGGATCGAGGTGGTGGGCCAGCGTTCTGCGGCGGTCCGCAGCATGTCCGCCAGTGCCGAGCTGGGACGGCTCGTGAGCAGGGCGATGCGGCGCGGGAAGGGGGGCAAGGCCCGTTTGCGGCTGGGGTCGAGCAGGCCTTCGCTCCCCAGCTGCTCGCTCACCTGTTCGAACTGGCGCAGCACGCTGCTGAGGCTGGGCCGGATGTCGAGTGCCTGCACACAGAGGCTGGCCCGGCTGCTCCAGAAATTGAGCTTGCCCACCACGACGACGCCGTCGCCGTCTTCGGGACGGAAGCTCAACTTGGCCAGCTGGGAGGCCCACACCACTGCGGAGATGGAGGCCTGGTCGTCGACCAGGGTCATCCAGAGGTGGCCTTTTTTGAGCTGGGGACGGCTGACGGTGGCATCGAGCAGAAAGCGGGGGGCAAAGCCCCGCTCCAGCAGGCTGGCCACGGCCCCATTCAGTTCGGCCACGCTGTAGCGCGGAAATGCAGGGCCCTCCGCCGCTCCGTTCATGACGACAGCTGTCGGTAGCAGAGCCACCAGTAGAGGCTCACCAGCCCAGCCAGCACGGCAACGACCTGACCGACCGGGTGGTCGATCCGGATCAGGCCGACTGCGCAAATCACCAGAGCACTGCTCAGCAGCCTGGAGCCATCCCGGCGGTTGTTGACGTAAAAGCGGGCCAAGCGGGCAACACCGGAGTTCAGCAGTCTGGCCCAGCTGCGAACGGGCGAGCCGATCCCTGGCCTGGCCTTGACAGGGATCGGCGCCTCCCCTAGGGAGGAGGGGTCTGCGATCCCAGCCATCCCCGGCCCTCCCCAGTCGTCCGGTCCGTCGCTTCGAAGTCGTCTGCAGGACCAGTTGTCGGCGCCTTTGCCCCAGCAACCGGAGCTGGTGCTGGTCACTGATCTGGATGGCACCTTGCTGGGAGGCTCCCTGGGGGAGCGGCGGCGCTTCTATGCCTGGTTGGAGCGACAGCGCAGCCGGGTGCTGCATGTGTTTTGCACCGGTCGTGACCTGAACTCTGTGGCTCGCCTACTGGTGGAGGACGAGCACATGGGACTGCGGGCCCCCCACCTCGTGATTGGCGATGTGGGCTGCACCGTGGCCTGTGGCGCCAGCTTGCAGCCTCTGCCCCTGGCGGTGGATCCGATCGAGGCCCTCTGGCAGGGGAAGCCAGATCGTTTGCTCGCGGTGATGGAGGGGGCGGCCGGCGTGTCGACCCAGCCGATCAGCAGCCAGCGGCGACTCGCCTACTACTACGACCCCGATTCCTTTGACCACGGCTTGATCGCCGAGCTGGAGGCCCATGGCGTCGATTGCCTGCTCTCCGACAACCGCTATCTCGATCTGCTTCCTGCCGGGGTGAACAAGGGCAGCACCCTGATGGCCCTGCTGGAGGCGCTGGAGATTGATCCGGCCCTCGTGGTCACCGCCGGTGACAGCCTCAACGACCTGGCCATGTTCGAGACGGGTCTGGCGGGCGTGATGGTGGGGAATGCGGAGCCGGCCCTGCGGCCCAAAGTTCTGCACCTGCCCCGCACCTATGGGGCCCGAGCACCAGGCTGCGCGGGCATCTGCGAAGGCCTGGACCACTTCGGCTTTGGCCATCTCCTCGCTCAGATCTGAGCGCCCCGCTGCTGCAGTCGCGCCTTGGTGAGGGCGGTGGCCTCTGCTTGGCGGGGATCCTCGGGCCAGGGATGGCGGGGGTAGCGCCCCCGCAGCTCCTTGCGCACCTCTGGATAGCCCCGTTCCCAGAAGCCGGCCAGGTCCTGGGTAATGGCCGCCGGCCTCCCCGCTGGCGTGAGCAAATGCACCGTCACGGCCAACCGACCGTCGAGCACCGTCGGGTTGGTGCGGGCGCCGAACAGTTCCTGCAATTTCACCGCCAGCACCGGCGGCCCCCCGCTGTAGTCGAGGCCCACCTGGCGGCCGGAGGGCACGGGCAGGGCCAGCGGTAACAGCCGCTCCAGCTCCGGCCGCAGGGCCCAGGGGCAATCGCCCCAGAGGGCTTCGCTCAAGGCCAGCCCCTGCAGGTCGTCGCGGCTGCGCAGACCGGCCAGGTGGGGGCCCAGCCAGCTGTCGAGCTCTTGCATCAGCCGGGTGGGGGTGCGGTCGGGCCAGGGATTTCCCAGCTGCTGGTGGGCGAGCGTCAGGCGCTGCTGCAGCTGCCGGCTCGGGCGATCCCAGGGCAGCGCTTCCAGTCCCAAGTCCCGCAAGCCGTCCAGAAGGGCGCTGCGGATCAGGTCGGGGTCGGCGTCATCCCAGGGGCGCCGCTCCAGCACCAGGGCCCCCAGGCGCAGGCTGCGTTCGCAACGCACCCGCTGGGCCTCACCATCCCATCGGGCTTCCACCTGGCTGTGCCCCTGGCCGCCTGGCTGCTCGGCCAGCTCCCGCAGGTGCCCGGGATCGAGGGGCACCGCCAGCTGAATGCGGGCCTCCTGCCCCTGGCCGTCGAGCTGGGCCACGGCCAAGGCGGGGCAAGCCACCAGGGGGTCGTCGGGATGGAGTACGGCGCCGCGCCCGCTGCTCAGTAGAAACCGGCCGGGCCGGCCGGGCCGGGCCAGGGCCAGGCGTTCCGGGTAGGCGGCGGCCACCAGCTCGGCGGCGGCCGTGGCAGGGGGTGGTGGCGCCTTGGGGGGCTGCTGGCTGAGCTGGCGCACCTGGCGGCGCAGCTGGGACTGGAGCTGGCGCAGCTGCCGTCGCCGGCCGTCGCTGGGCTGCTCCTGGTCCAGCCAGTCGACCCGGCGCAGCAGATCACTGCCAGCGTCCTGGCGGTTCAGGGGATCCCGCTCGCTGAGCAGGACCGCCAGGGCGCAGGCCAGATCCAATGCCCCCATCTCCTGACCCAGCAGCAGCAGCTGGGCCAGGCGCGGATGCACCCCTAGGGAGGCCAACCGTTGGCCATGGGCCGTGAGACGGCTCTGGGCGTCAAGGGCGCCGAGCTGCTCCAGCCGTTGGCGCGCGTCCTGGAGGGGGGGCGCAGGGGGTGGGTCGAGCCAGGCCAGGCTGCTGCCGAGGGGGTCGCCCCACTGGGCCAGTTGCAGGGCCAGGGGCAGGGGATCCACCTCCAGCAGTTCCGGGGGGGCGAAGGCCGGACGCCGTTGCTGTTCGGCCGGCGACCACAGGCGCAGGCAGCGCCCCGGGGCCAGGCGACCGGCGCGGCCGGCCCGTTGCTCGGCGCTGGCCAGGCTGGCAGGAACGGTGACCAGGCCGTCCAGGCCATGGCCTGGATCGAAGCGGTTGCGGCGGCTGAGCCCGCTGTCGAGCACCAGGGTGACGCCGGCCAGGGTGAGCGAGCTCTCGGCGATCGAGGTGGCCAGCACCACCTTGCCGGTGCCCTGGTCGGCTGGCTCGATGGCGCGGCTTTGGGCCTCGAGGGACAGGTTGCCGTGCAGGGGCACACAGGCGATGTCGTCGCCGCCCCAGCCGGTGGCGGAGATCGCCCGACTGCAGGCCTGGATCTCCCGCAGCCCAGGCAGGAACACCAGCACGGTCTCGCCATCCCCTCGCTGGTCGACCCAGTGCTGCTCGAGGGCCCGCACCACCTGCTGCTCCAACCGCTCGTCCGGACGCGGGGGTTGGTGGGTGATGGTGACGGGGTGGCTGCGCCCTTCGCTGGTCAGCACGGTGGCTTCGGGCAGCTGCGCGGCCAGCGGAGCCAGGTTGAGGGTCGCCGACATCACCACCAGCCGCAGGTCGGGATTCAGCAGCTCCCGGGCTTGGCGCACCAGGGCGAGGGCCAGGTCGGTGTCCGCGCCCCGTTCGTGGAACTCGTCGAAGATCAGGCAGTCAAGCCCTTCCAGGGCGGGATCGGCCTGCAGGCGCCGCAGGAACAGGCCGTCGGTAAGCACCTCGATCCTGGTGGCCGCCGAGGTGCACGACTCCAGCCTCACGCTGTACCCCACCCGTTGCCCTAGCGCTTCGCCCAGTTCGCTGGCCAGGCGCTGGGCGGCCGCCTTGGCGGCCAGGCGGCGCGGCTCCAGCATCCAGATCCTGGGTGCTGCAGGGCCGCCAGGGCCCAGGGCGTTCAGCAGGGCCAAGGGGACGCGGGTGGTTTTGCCGGCGCCTGGCGGAGCCTGCAACAGCACCGTGGCGCCAGGGCCGCAGGCCTGGCAAAGCGGCCCGAGCAGGCCATCAATCGGCAGGGGCGTCGGCGTGGGGCCTCAGCGCACGTGGCGAACGCCATCCACCGGGTGGTAGCCCTCACCGGTGAGTTCCTCGTAGACGATCGCCGGCAGTCCGGTCTCGAACATCGTCTGCAGGGCTTCTTTCAGGTATGGATTCCAGCCACCGGTGCTGACTTTTCCATGGCGGACGGTCCAGTCCCAGGTGCCCTGCAGGTCGCGCGGGATGCGGCCTTCACGATCCCGGCGGGCCACCAGATCCTGGGATTCCACCAGGCCCACCAGGATCGGATCCTTGCCGTAAGCCGGCGTGATGCTCAGCTCGAGCCGGATCGGATCCTCTTTGATCAGCTTGAGGCGAAAACGAGGCGGCAGTTTGAGATTGCGCAGCACTGCAGCCACGATTCGGGTCCGTTGATCCACCGTCTGTCTCCGCTGAAAAGCACGTGCTCAACGGTGAGCCTATTCAGCTGGGGTCACCGGGCACAGCAGGCTGCTCGTTGTCACCGCTAAACCGCACGGTGAGGAGGTCTTCCTGGGTGAGCTGCCCATCGGAGTCCAGCAGCTCAGGGTGGATCGTGAGTCGGCCGGTGCGATCGCTGCTGGGCTGCACCTGCGGCTGACCGGTGAGGCCTGATCCGGCGGCCCCTTGGTCGCCCGGTCGGGGAATGGCTTTGAAGCCCTGGCCCATGACTTTGAACGCCTGCCAGAGCAGGGCCAGGAAGCAGGCTCCGTAGAGCAGGGGGAAGAGCTGGGAGAGCAAGGCGTTCATGGCCGGGGGGCTGGCCGCAGGTCAGGGAGGTCGAGCCGCAATCCCATCATTGCCTGATCCGGGGGGAGACGGAAGCGCCGGCGGCATTGGCACCGCTGTTGGCCAGCATCCAGGCCCACAGGGTGGTGCAGGCTGCGCCGAAGGCAAGAAAGGCAAGCAGCAGCCGACCGGTGTCCATGAATTGTTGGGATTCTTTACGCAGCCTAGGGCCTGTTTTGGCGGGGCGTGGCTGCCGGCCTGGGCAGGGGCGCCCTGGCTGCGTACGGTTTTTGACAGTTGTGCTCCATGACGATGGCAGGATTGCGCACCCGGTCTTGGATTTGCTCCAGCGTGCTGGCCGCCGGCCTGCTGCTGCCTTCGGGTGCCTGGCTCGGCACGGCCGGTGTTGGCTTTGGAGCGGGCGACGCCCGGGCCCAGGGAGCGCCCGGGTTGGGCCTGGCCCGGCAGTCCTTTGTGGTTGCTGCCGTGCGCCGTGCCGGTCCGGCGGTGGTGACCATCGACACCGAGCGCACCGTGGTGGTGCCGGGTGGGGGTAGCGGCGGGTTGCCGCGGGGGTTGCTCAACGATCCCCTCTTCCGTCAATTCTTCGGCATGCCCCAGCTGCAGCAGCAGCCTGCCCAGCGGAAGGAGCGCGGCCAGGGCAGTGGTTTCATCGTTCAAGCCGATGGCTTGATCCTCACCAACGCCCACGTGGTGGAGAAGAGCGACCGGGTGACGGTGGGTCTCCAGGACGGACGGCGGGTGGAGGGCACGGTGGTGGGACTCGATCCCCTCACCGATCTGGCGGTGGTGAAGCTGGCGGGCGCGGGCCCTTGGCCCGTGGCGCCCCTGGGCAATTCCGACACGCTCCAGGTGGGGGAGTGGGCGATTGCGGTGGGCAACCCCTTCGGCCTCGACAACACCGTGACGATGGGGATCATCAGCAGTCTCAACCGCAATGCCACCAAGCTCGGGATCACCGACAAGCGGCTGGATCTGATTCAGACGGATGCGGCCATCAACCCTGGCAACTCCGGCGGCCCCCTGCTCAATGCCGAGGGTGAGGTGATCGGCATCAACACCCTCGTGCGCACGGGCCCGGGGGCAGGCCTGGGATTTGCGATCCCGATCAACAGGGCCCGGGAGATCGCCCGTCAGCTGATTGCCACGGGCAAGGTGAGCCATCCCATGATCGGCGTGGGTCTCGACGGGGTGAAGCCCGGGGATGGCTCGGGCCTGAGTCAGGGGGTGCGGCTGATGTCGGTGCAGCCCGGCAGCCCGGCGGCCCGCGCCGGGCTCCAGCAGGGCGACGTGATTGTGGCGGTGGCAGGTCAGCCCATCGGCAGCCCTGCCCAGCTGGTGGCGGCGGTCGAGCGGGCAGGGGTGGGCGGCAGCCTGCTGCTCACGGTGAGCCGGGATGGCCGGCTGCTGTCGGTGACCGTGGTGCCCGCCCCGTTGGCTCCGCGCTAAGCCTCCTGCCCCCTCGGCTGGGCCAGGCTGGGGGAGATCTGGGGTGGTGCTCCAAGCTGCTGGCGCATCACCCATTGGGTGGCTGCCTTCTGGCTATGCCAGGCCTGCAGCAGTTGCTTGGCGATCCCCTGGAGGGTCTGCAGGTCGGCGGTGGCCTCAATGGCCCGGCTCATCCGTTCCAGCTCGAATTGCTGGCCGAGGCTGAGGGCGAGGGGTTCCGACATGGCGCACCGCACGGCTCTGTTGACTCCCCAACGCTACAAAGTGTTTCATTCGCGTGCGTAGCGGTTGCGACAGGGCCGGCTTCTCTGTGCGGAATCGCTGTTTTGCAGGGCCGTTTTAGGGCTGTTCGCGCAGTTGCTCCACGCAGCGGGTCACGCAGGCTCCGTCGTCCAGGGAGCAGGTGGTGATGCACTCGAAGTACGTCTCCAGGGCATCGCCGGCCTGGGCCGGTTCGATCTGGAGTCCCTGGCCCATGGCTCCGAACCCCGATGATTCGAGCCCCATGGCCCCATGGCCGAAGTTGCCCGTGCCCATGTGTGCATTACCCATGATCTCCTGCTGCAGCGACGTCTTGTCAGCCTATGCACACCAAACGGGACGCACCAGGGAAATGAGTCTTCCTGCCTAAGCAGCGGTGAAGTTGTGTGTAGCGGTCGGGAAGGGTGTCGGGTCAGCTCGCCTTGGCCTGGGTCTTGCGGGAGCCCTGCTTGGCTTTGTTGGCCGCCCGCTTGGCCGCTTTGTGGGCTTCTTCCCGGGCCACCCGAGCCAGCTCGGCCTCCTCCTCTTTCTTGCTGAGGTAGTAGGCGTAATCGCCCCGGTAGAGCACCAGCTGCCCATCGCGGATCTCCACGATCCGATTGGCGACCCGGGAGATGAAATAGCGATCGTGGCTCACCAGCAGGGCCGCACCCTCGTAGTCGATCAGGGCATCTTCCAGCATCTGTTTGGCTGGAATGTCGAGGTGGTTGGTGGGCTCATCCAGCACCAGTAGGTTGCAGGGGGAGAGCAGCATCAAGGCGAGGGCCAGCCTGGCTTTTTCGCCACCGGAGAGTTTGCCGGCCTCCTTGAACACGCTCTCGTTCGAGAAGCAGAAGCTGCCGAGTAAGGAGCGCACCTGGGTCTGGGTCCAGTCGGGCACCGCCTCAAAGATCGTGTCGATCACGGTTTTGGAGAGGTCCAGGGCTTCGGCCTGGTTCTGCTCGAAGTAGCCCGCCACCACGTTGTGCTCCCCGAGTTGGGCCAGCCCCTCCGCGGGCAGCTCCGATCCCATGATCAGGCGCAGCAGGGTGGATTTGCCCGCCCCATTGGGCCCGACGAAGGCAATGCGGTCGCCCCGTTCCACCTCCAGTTCGGCCCCCAGAAAGAGGATCTGGTCGCCGTAGCTATGGGTGAGATCCCGGATCTCTGCCACCAGGCGCCCGGATCGCGGGGCGTCTGGGAAGCGGAAGCGTGGACCGCTGACGCCCTCGATCGGGGCTTCCACTCGTTCGATTTTCTCGAGCAGCTTTTCGCGGCTCTTGGCCTGGGTGGAGCGGGTGGCGCTGGCTCGGAACCGGTCGATATAGGCCTGCTGGGCGCCGAGTTCTTTCTGCTGGCGTTCAAAGGCGGCCTGGGTCGCTTCCCGCTCCAAGACCTTTTGTTCGAGGTGCTGGCTGTAGTTGCCCAGGTAGGAGCGCGAGACTCCGCGCTCGGTCTCCACGATCTGGTTGCAGACCCGATCGAGAAAGGTGCGGTCGTGGCTGATCACCACCAGGGCTGCGGTCTGCTCGACCAGGTAGCCCTCCAGCCATTGGATCGTTTCCACGTCCAGATGGTTGGTGGGCTCGTCGAGCAACAGGAGATCCGGCTCCTGCAGCAGGATCTTGCCCAGGGCGATGCGCATCTGCCAGCCCCCGGAATAATCCCCCACCAGTTGCTCGGCCCCTTCCGGGGTGAAGCCGATGGTGGGTAGCAGCTTGTCGATCCGGGCGTCGAGCTCGTAGCCATGCAGGGCTTCGAAGCGGCTGTGCAGCCGGCCGAGCTCGTGGATCAGGGCGTCGAGATGGTCGGGATCGTTGGCGGCCTTCTCCTCGGCCATGGCGTGCTCCACCTGGTGCTGGCGGATCAGCACCTCGGCCGCTTCCCCAAACGCCTGGAACAGCTCCTCCCGCACGGTGCGGGCCGGATCGACATCGAATTCCTGCTGCAAATAGGCGATCCGCGGCTCGCCCTGTTTCACCACCAGGCCACTGCTGGGTTCTTCCAGCCCGGCGATGATCTTCATCTGGGTCGATTTGCCGGCGCCGTTGACGCCCACCAGGCCAATCCGGTCGCCGGCCTTGACCTCCCAGGTGACGTCGCGCAGGACCTCGCCGGTGGGATAGATCTTGCCGATGCGTTCGAGGCGGAGCACGGAGTCAGGGCTGGGGAGGGGGTGGTGCAGAGCCGCTCCAGCAGCTCGGGGCCATCATCCCTGCTCAGGGGGCAGCCCGTTGTGCCCCCGGCGCATGCAGACTCGTCTTCACGTGCCTCACTGCCGGAGATGATCAAACGCCTTGAGCAAGTGGCAGCCCTGGTGGTTGCAGCTGGCCTGGCGATCGTCAGTTATTGGCTGTTCTTCAGTTGGGCGGGCGGGGGCCAGGATCAGCGCCCGCAAAGGCTGCGCAGCTCAGAGCCCGCCGCGAGCCTTGAGCAACCACTGCTTGCTCTCGCTGTCGTCGAGGCTGGCGATGTGGTCCCGAACGTCCTGGGGCGTGACCGGCAGGTTGAACTCCTGTCCGAGCTCCACGATTCGGTTCACAGCACCCTGGGGGTCCTGGAGGGCCTGGCGAAAGAGGGCCTGGGTCAGAGCGTGGTCGCTGCTGATCCGTCCGTAGAGCTCGGCGGCATGGCTGGCCTGGAGCGGACGTCCGGCGCCGTCGTTGCTGGCGGTCATTGCAGACAGCAGGTTGGATTGAGCGTAAGTCCTTCCAAAGCACTTGAATCCTGACGGCACAGCCTGGTTGCGCAGGCTGGCTGTCGCGGTGGAGCTCGATCAGGCGGCGCGACGGTTGTCGTTGGTTTCCGGGGTGCCGCAGGCTGAGGCGTCTTCCATGCTGCGGGCATCCAGGCAGAGCACCTTGCGCAGTTCGGCGTAATTGGCCGCAAGGGCCTGACGGCCCTCCTGCTGGGCGCCGTATTCGGCCCGCTGCAGCACGTGGTGCAGGTGGGTGAGCAGGTAGGTGCTGATCACAGCCGACACCAGGACGTCGCTGCGTTCGGCCGTGCGGCGCTTGCGGCTGGCTGGCTTGGAGGGGGTGGAGGAACGGGGCACGGGGTGCACCTCCGATGGGATGGATGCCTTCAGCATAGTCGTGGATACTACCCTTGCGCATCTCAGTACACTTTGAGGTATCCGGTAGTCCTCTCCCCCCTGATCGATCCGTGGCGACCCGGCAGACCTCTTCCAGTGGCAAGGCCAAGTCACCCCGCATTCAGGTGGTGATGCCCGAGGAGCTCTGTCAGCGTCTGGCGGATCTGGCGGAAGCCGAGTCGCGCACTGTCAGCAATATGGCCAAGGTGCTGATCCAGCAGGGCGTGGAGCGCCTGGAGCGGGTGCAGTTGGGCGGCGCGGGAGTGGCCCTGTTCCGCCAGGGGCTCGAGCAGCGTCAGGGTCAGAAGCCCCAGCGCCTGCGGGGAGCGCCGCGCCGGCTCCGCCTGCGTCGGCCCGTCTGACGGCTGGATTTCAGCGTTGGGTTCTGGCGTCTTGGGGTTGGGCCAGCAGGCCCAGCACCGCCGCCCTGCGGGCCCCGGTGACGGAAGGCAGGCTGCCGCGGTGGCCCCGCACATGCCACCAGGCCAGCAGGGCAAAAGCCAGGGCCTCGCGCTCGGCGTCGCCGATGCCGAGCGCCGACAGGGGACGCACGATCAGGCCGCGGCAGCGCAGGCGCAGCTGCTCCATCAGCAGGCCATTTCGGCAGCCGCCCCCCGCCACCAGCAGCTCCACTGGTTGGGGGCCGTGACCGAGCTCATGGGCCACTACCGCTGCGCTGAATCCCGTCAAGGTGGCCAGGGCATCGGCGGGATCCCGTGGCCCCAGCTCCCCCAGCCGTCGTTCGAGGTCGGCTTGGCCGAACAGTTCGCGGCCCGTGGATTTCGGGGGTGGGGTCTGGAAGTAGGGCTCGCGGAGCCAGCGTTCGATCAGGGCTTCATCGCTGTGGCCCTGCCGGGCCCAGGCTCCGCCGGCGTCGTAGGCCAGGCGGTTGGCGCTGAAGTGGCGGGTGGCCAGATCCAGCAGGGTGTTGGCCGGCCCGCAGTCCCAGCCCCACACCGGCTGGTGCCGCTGGGGACCAGTGGCCGGGGGAATCAGGGTGAGATTGGCGATGCCGCCGAGATTCAAGACAGCCCGCCAGCCGCCGCAGCGGCCGAGCAGGGCCTGGTCTGCCGGGGGCACCAGCGGCGCTCCCTGGCCTCCCAGGGCCAGGTCTGCACTGCGGAAGTCGAACACCACGGGCTTGCCGAGCAGTTCGGCCAGCAGGGGGCCTTGCAGTAGCTGCCAGCTTGCGCCCCGGTGGCCTGCCTGGGGCGGCCGATGCCAGAGGGTCTGGCCGTGGCAGCCCACCAACTGCGCCCTGGCTGTTGGATCAAGGGCCCGGGCCGCCACGGCTTGCTGTTCGGTCACCGCTTCGGCCAGCTCCAGCAGCTCGGCCGCTGGCAGGGGCTGGCCTTGGCCGATGCCGATCAGTTGGCGTTGCAGCTCAGCGGGATAGGGGTTGAAGTGGTGGCCTTCGATGCGCCAGCGCGGGTGCTGGGGGTGGCCCGAGAAGTGGGCCAGCACGGCATCAACGCCATCGGCGCTGGTGCCGCTCATCAACCCCAACACCCGCATCAGAGGCGACTCACTTGTTGGGCTGGGGGGTCATGCGCAGGTAGGGCCTGATCTCCGTCACGCCCTTGGGGAACTTGGCCCGGGCATCCTCGGTGGAGATCGAGGGCACCACTACGCAGTCCTCGCCATCGGTCCAGTTCACCGGGGTGGCCACGGAGTGGTGGTCGGTGAGCTGCAGGGAGTCGATCACCCGCAGGATTTCGTGGAAATTCCGGCCGGTGCTGGCGGGATAGGTGATCTGCAGGCGGAGCTTCTTGTTGGGGTCGATGATGAACACCGAGCGCACCGTCAGGTTGTTGAGCGAATTGGGGTGGATCATCCCGTAGAGATCCGCCACCTTCTTGTCGGCATCCGCCAGGATCGGATAGTCGACGGAAGTGTTCTGGGTCTCGTTGATGTCGCAGATCCAGCCGTTGTGGCTTTCGGCGGAATCGACGCTCAGGGCGATCGTTTTGACATTGCGCTTCTCCCATTCGGGGCGCAGACGGGACACCTCACCCAGCTCGGTGGTGCACACCGGGGTGTAGTCGGCGGGGTGGGAGAACAACACCACCCAGCTGTCAGCGGCGAAGTCGTAGAGGTTGATCGGCCCCAGCTGGGAGTCCTGGGTGAAGTCGGGGACGGTGTCGCCGAGTTGGAGGGTCATGGCTGCTGCAGGGCAGGGTGGAACGAAGCGCTGATCGTGCCACAAGTCAGTGCCCGGATGTGGTGCTCGTGATCCCACCCCCATCGGCAGGCCAGCTGCGCAGCTCCTGGCGCAGGTGCTGCAGACCCAGGTCGGCGGTGGCGGAGATGAATAGGGCTGCCGGTTCCAGAACCCGGGCCCGCTCCATCTCGCCGGCGGGGCAGCGGTCGATCTGGTTGGCGACCAACCGTCGTGGCGCCGTGGCGCCCAGGGAGTCGAGAATCGTGTGGACGGTGCGCCACTGTTCTGGCCAGGCCGGATCGGCCAGGTCGACCACGATCAGGAGCCCGTCGGCCTCTAGGGTTTCCTCCAGGGTGGAGCGGAAGGCTTCCAGCAGTGGCGGGGGCAGGTTGCGGATGAAGCCGACGGTGTCCGTGAGCAACACCGGCTCCGGCAGCTCAAGGCGCCGGGTGGTGGGATCGAGGGTGGCGAAGAGTTTGTTTTCCGCCAGCACCGCATCCCGGTCACTGGCCCGGGTGAGGGCGTTGAGCAGGGAGCTCTTGCCGGCGTTCGTGTACCCCACCAGCGCCAGCCGCCGCAGGCCCTGGCGGCCGTGGCGCAGCCGGGCCCGGTGCTCGCCCAGTTGGGTGACCTCCCGTTGCAGGCGCTCAATCCGGCGGGCGATGGCGCGGCGGTCTTTTTCAAGCTGGGTTTCCCCCGGTCCCCGGGTGCCGATGCCGCCCCCCTGCCGCGACAGGCTGCGCCCCCGGCCCGTGAGTCTGGGCAGCCGATAGCGCAGCTGGGCCAGTTCCACCTGCAGCCGCCCGGCTGCGCTGGCGGCCCGCTGGGCAAAGATGTCGAGAATGAGTTCGCTGCGGTCGCTCACCGGCAGATCCAGTAGGCGCTCCAGGTTGCGGGCCTGCACCGGCGTCAGTTCCCGGTCGGTCACCACCAGGGTGGCCCCCAGGCGCCGGGCTTCCAGGGCCGCTTCGAGCACCTTGCCCTCACCCCAGAGGGTCTGGGGTGCCACCTGGCTGCGCCGCTGTTCCACCACCCCCACAGGCACCCCACCGGCGCTGCACACCAGGCCTTCCAGTTCGGCGATCAGGCGCTGGGCGGCGCCGCGATCGCCGGGGGTGAGGGCCAGCAGCAGCACCCGTTCCTGGCCGGTGGGGTCGGCGGCGCTGGGCGGCGGTTCCGCCGCAGATGCCGGGGCAATGGACAGGGGATCCAGGCTGCACAGCTGGGCCAGATCCGCGTCGGCTTCAGGCTGCCAGGGGTCCGGGGCATCGGGTTGGGCCACCAGCAGCTCGGCGGGCCACTGTCCCCCGGCCCTGGCCTGGTCGCCGAAGCGCAGCCACAGCCGGGGAGCCAGATCGAGCCCCACGATCCCCTCCTGGCGGTCGGGCTGGAGGTGTTTGGCGCGGCCGCAGCAGGTGAGCAGGCGCAGGTCGGTGCCCTGGCGCCGCTCCGAGCCGGGTAGCCGCTCCAGCAGGCGGCCCGATTGCTCCAGGGGGCCTACCCACAGCAGCCGGCAGAGGCCGCGGCTATCCACCACCAGGGTGAGGGGGAGTTCGAGCTCGCGGCTTTCGCTGGCCAGGCGCTGCAGGCAGAGCAGTTCTGCCACCTGGTCGTCGGGATGGCGCCGATGGCAGAGCCGCTCCAGGCGCCGTTTCTGGGCGGGGCGCAAGCCAGCCGTGCGCCCCGCCAGCACGCCCTGCTTCACCACCGGCGACCCGTGGCTGCGGCCTGGCTCATGGGCGCTTCACCTGCACCCAGTGGATGCCGGCGGCCCTGGCCCCAGCTCCGTCTTCCGGGCTATCCCCCACGTGCCAGACCTCCGCTGCACCCAGGTTCAGCCTGGCCAGGGCCTGCTGAAACGGCAAGGGATCGGGTTTGGCCGCTCCTGCTACCGAGGACACCACCACCGCGTTCAGCCAGCGGGCCAGGCCCAGGGCCTCCAGCAGGCCGGGCAGGCGACTGTCGAAGTTGCTCACCACTGCCAGTTTCAGGCCGCGGCGGTGCCAGGCCTCCAGCTGGGCGGGGACATCGGCATAGACGTGCCAGAGGTCGGCCTGGGCAAAGCGCTCGAACAACGCAGGGCCCAGCTCCGCAGGCAGGGCTGTGGCGGGGTCGGGCACGGCCCCGACGGCGGCCAGCACCTCGGCGATCCGGGCACTCCACCACGCCACTTCGGCTGCCTCCAGGGCGTGCCCGGTGAGGCCGGGAAAGGCCAGGGGCGGTGCTTGGCGATAGATGCGGGGGAAGGCCTGGTCGATGGCGGCAGCCTCCACCGCCAGGCCATGGCGGGCTGCCACCGTGGCATAGGTGTGGCCCACGCCGGTCCGCAGGCCGATCAGGGTGCCCATGGCATCGAGCAGTAGCCCCCGGGGGGTCATCGCGGCCAATCCGCCAGCCAGCCCGCGGCCACCCGCAACTGGTGGGATTTGCCAGGCAGGCGGGCCAGGTAGGCCAGCCTGCGGATCTGGAAGGCGGCCGGTCCCGCCAGGGTGAAGCCCGCGCCGGTGAGACTGGCCTCGCCTTCTCCGAGGCTCATCATTTCGCCGAGGTCGGTGTACTGGAAGGCGTCCAGCGGTTCCCCAGCCAGGGAATGGAGCAGGTTGTTCGCCAGGCAGTCGGCCTGCTGGAAGGCCACCTGGGCGGTGGCGGGCAGGGGCGCGGCCATCGGGTCGCCCTCCGTCAGCTCCACATGCGCAATGTCCCCCACCGCGAAGATCCGGGCCTGGTTGCGCAGCTGCAGGTTGGGCTCGCACACCAGCCGACCCAGCCGGTCGATGGCGGGGGCGGTGGTGAAAGCCGGGGCTTTGAACTGGAGGCCGGCGGTCCAGATCACGCCCTCAACGCCGAGCTGTTCTGCCCCTGCCGGACCCTGCAGGTCGATGCTGCTGGCCCCAACCGCCGTGACCCGGGTGTGGGTGCGCAGGCGCACGTCCCGGCGCTGCAGGGCTCGATCGGCCTGCTCCCGGTTGAAGGCCTTGGCCTGGGGCAGCAGGCCTGGTCCCTGTTCGATCAGTTCGAGGATCGCCTTGCCGTCCAGTTGATCGGCCAGCTTGCAGGCCAGTTCCACGCCGCTGGCTCCGGCCCCCACCACCGCCAGCCGTTGCAGGGGTCTGGGCTGGTCCTTCAGCTTGCGGATCAGGCGCTGCAACCGTTCCACATCGGCCAGGGTGCGGAACCCCAGGCAGTGCTCCGCCACGCCAGGGATGCCGAAGCTGTTGGCCTGGGCACCGGTGGCCACCACCAGGCGGGAGAAGGGCAGGCGCCGGCCGCCGGCGGTTTGCACCACACCGGCAGCGGTGTCGATTTGCTCCACCCGGTCCTGCAGCCAGGCCACACCCTTGCCCGCCAGCAGGGCGTCGAAGCGGGGAGCGATTTCCCAGCTGCGCAGTTCGCCGCTGAGGTACTCGTAGAGAAGGGGAAGAAACAGAAAGTGATCGTTGGGTTCGATCAGCAGAATCGGCGGGTGCTGCCGGCGCGATGCCAGCGCCATGGCCGTGTACAGCCCCCCGAAGCCGCCCCCCACAATCACCACCGGGGCTAATGCCGGCGTCGCCGCAGACTCCGCCATGGTTTTGTGGCCCGCTGCCGACACCGTTGACCGAACCCTAACCAGCGACTCAGGCCAAGGGCGATGATGGCCTGATGCAGTCGGCCTCCGCTCCCACCCTTCCCCCGGATTGCGCCGGGCGGTCCATTGACCTGGCGGCGGTCCGGGAGCAGCTGGCTCCCCTGCCGGCCCAAGAGCGCTTGCGCTGGGCCCAAGAGACCTTTGGCGAGGGATTTGCGCTCACCACCAGTTTCGGCATCCAGGCGGCAGTGTTGCTCCATATGGTGAGTGAGCTGGGCCAGCAGGCCGGCCGGCCGGTGCCGGTGATCTGGGTGGATACGGGCTATCTCCCCGCGGAGACCTACCAATACGCCGACCTGCTGGTGCAGCGACTCCAGCTCAAGCTTGTGGTGGCCCAGGCCGCCATGAGCCCTGCCCGGATGGAAGCGCTCCATGGGCGGCTTTGGGAAACTGAGCAGGTGGGAGATCTCGAGCTCTACCACCGGATTCGCAAGGTGGAACCCCTGGATCGGGCGCTCACCGATGGCGGGGTCACCTGTTGGGCCAGTGGGGTCCGCGGCAACCAGACCGACCACCGCCGGGCCATGGAGCCCCTGGATCCGGTGCGCCAGCGGTGGTCGCTGCGGCCCCTGCTCGCCTGGACCAAGCGCGAAGTGTATTACTACATGGAGGAGCACCAGCTCCCCCAGCACCCCCTGTTTGCCCAGGGATATTCCACCGTGGGCGACTGGCACTCCAGCGCTCCCGATGCCGGAGATGTGAGCGGCCGTGCCACCCGGTTTGGAGGGCTCAAGCAGGAATGCGGCATCCATCTGCCTGGCTTGATGGGCGAGGGCATCTGAGCGCGGGGCTGTGGCTGTTGATCGGCAACAGCCGATGGCACTGGGCCAAGGGCGACCCAGGCGCGTTGGACACCTGGAGTGATGCTCCGGGTCAGGGGGGGAGTGGGGATTTGACCGGCTGGGCGGCGGTGGGTCCGTTGCCCGCCCCCGTTCCCTGGTCCTCTGGATGTCGGCTGGACACGGCCCACGTTCCCCTGGAGCGGATGCCCCCCTGGTTGGGGGTGGATCGGGCCCTGGTGGGATGGCGTGCCTGGCAGCGGAGCCAAACGGCCGTGCTGGTGGCCGATGGCGGCACCGCCCTGAGCCTCACCCGGGTCGATGCCGATGGGGTGTTTGCAGGGGGGCGGCTGATGGCTGGTGCTGGTCTGCAGCTGCGGGCCCTGCAGGCGGGCACCGCAGGTTTATCGGCGCCGGCCCAGCCTCCGGTTCTGCCTGCCCAGCCCTGGCCCGAGGTCACCGCCTTGGCCTTGGCCTCCGGCGTCCTACGGGGCCTGGCGGCGGCTGTTGCCCAGGCCGGCCGCGAGGCGCTGGCGGAGGATTCCCGTTGCACGCTCTGGATCACCGGGGGCGATGGGCCGTTGCTGGCGCCCCTGGTGCGGGAGCTGGTGGCGGACAGCTCCCTGGTTGTGGAGTGCGACCCTGGCTTGGCGCTGGAGGCGCTGGCCGCCCTCAGACCAGTCCCAGATCGCTGAGGATGTCATCGGCCATGGTTTCGGCCTTGACCTTGGTGTAGATCTTTTCGAGCTTGCCTTCAGGATTGACCACAAAGGTGTGGCGCATCATGCCCATGTACTCCTTGCCCATGAACTTCTTGAGGCCATAGCTCTCGTAGGCCGTGGCCACCGGGCAGGGCTCGGCATCGGAGAGCAGGGTGAAGGGCAGGTCGTATTTGGCGATGAATTTGGCGTGGCTGGTGGCGCCGTCCTTGCTGATGCCCAGCACCGTGATGGCGTGCTGCTCAAGCACACTCCACTGGTCGCGGAAGTTGCAGGCTTCCTTGGTGCAGCCGGGGGTGTCGTCCTTCGGATAGAAATAGATCACCACCCGCTGGCCTTTGAACTGGGACAGGCTGATCGACTCGCCCGCTTGGTTGGGCAGAGTGAAATCGGGGGCTGGATCACCGATCTGTAGGGCCATGGAATGTTCCAGCCAGGACGCCGGATGACACTCGCGTGAGCCTAGGCATTGGCTGGGGTGCCCCGCAGACTGGTGCTGTGCCGCCGCCGCAGCTTTGGTTGTGTCCGCTGCGAGGTGCGGATCTCAGCAGCCTCTCCGCCCTGGAGCGGGACTGGGGCGATGGGCTGCCGGAGGTCCAGCGCCTGCGGTATCGGCACAGCCGGGCTGCCTTGCGGCAGCAGCTGGCCGCCGTGCTGGGCCTCAGACCGGCCCATGTCCCCCTGCACAGCCCGCCCGGACGACCGCCCTCTTTGGCTGAGGGGTTGGGCTGGATCAGCCTGAGCCATAGCGGCGAGGGGCTGTTGATTGGCTACTCCAGGCAGCCGATCGGGGTGGATCTGGAGCCGGCGGACCGCCCCTTGGATGCGGTCGGACTGATGCGGCGTTTTTATCCCGTGGCGGAGCAGGTGCGACTGGAAGGACTGCACGGGGAGGACCTGCGGCAGGCGGTGCTCACCAGCTGGGTGCTCAAGGAAGCGGCCATCAAATGGCGCCAGCGCAGCTTGGCCGCTGAACTCAGCCAGTGGTATTACGACAATTCCAGGCACCGATTGCAGCACCTTGGTGACGGCATGCAGCCGGATTGCTGTAGCGCGCTGCATGCCGGTTGGCGTTGGGCCGCGGTTGGTGCTGGCTGTGGTGAGCCCACCCTTCACAGCCTGTTAACGCTGCGCTAGAGTAGCTTGTGCGATCACGGATTGAGGCGTTCACGCTCGCAGCAACGCCCGCCATCGTTGCTGCAGATATGACGCAAGATGCGGCAAAAAACGCAAGTTGACCCAGGGCCCGGGTGAGGTGTTGCGCTTTTGTATCAATGTGTCCTCCTCACTTGCTTCTGTTGTGACATGCGGCACCTCATGGCTACGTTCGGAATGAACTGATCCAATGCGTCCCGTGATCAAGCGTCTGCTGGCCGGCCTTTTCGTGGGTACGGCCCTCTCCGCGGTGGCCTTGCCAGCGTCTGCCGCTGTTGACAACAACCTTCCCGTTCGCTGGAACACCGGCGGTGCCGTGTGGTCTACCAACCAGGATGCCTTTACCACCTTCCTCGAGTCCGGTGAGGTCACCGACCGCGGTCTCGAAGGTGGTCTGAACCGCTCAGGCTGGACCGCAGAGGAAGTACGCGAAGGCATGAACAAGTCGTACAACGTCAACTTCGTTGGTGTCTCCCGCTTCCTCTATTCCGATGCTGGGGTCAAGTTCCTCAAGAACCAGACCACCAGCTACTTCCCATACTGGAGTATGAACACATATGCCGTGCAGGCTCTGCGTTCCGCGATCGTCGCTGACGCCCGGGATGGCCAGATCTCCTCGGCCGGCATCATGAATGCCCTCCCCACCGACATGCGCCTGGCCGACTTCTGCAACACCTACACCGGTGCTCAGAACGTCTGTGCCGACGGCCGTTGCCAGGGTGAGGCCCAGTGCACCTCCCTGCTCTCGTGGTACGTCTTCCTGCCCGCCTGCATCCAGGCCAACCAGATGGCCGATCCCGTGGCTGAGGTGCGTACCACCCCAGCTCCCGTTCAGCAGGCCCAGCCTGAGGTCATCCGCGGCCTCTGGTGATGGGTTGCTGGCCTGCGGCCAGCGCTGCTCAGGAGCCCCGGCAACGCCGGGGCTTTTTTGTGGGCTTGAGGGTGTGGGCGACCAGCAGGGTGTGCTCCAGGGCCTGGGGCAGCAGTTGCCCGCGCTGTTGGGTGAAGCCGTCCCGTAGGGCCGCCACCGTTTCGGAGCCCAGGGGGCTGCCGCGCAAGTTGGCCAGTTGGTTCAGATAGGCGCTGTTGGGTCCCAGCCAGCGCTCGATCAGTTGATCGGAGAGCTCGAGCTGGAGGGATTCCTGCCACTGCTGGGGCTGCACCTGCCAACCCTGGGCGATCAGGCTGCGCTGGGCCATGGGAGCGATGGTGTGCTCCGGGTTCAGCCGCTGCCGTTCGAGGTCGCTGAGGTCCTGGAGCAGGGCCCGCAGCGGGGAGTCGGCCGTGCCCAACAAGGACAGCAGGCCGGCGGCTGGCCCCAGCTGGGGGGTGCTGAACAGGAGCCGCCATTGCCCCGTGGCCTCCAGTAAGGAGCCTGCTGCGCGGATCCAGGCGTCGATCTGGTCGGGGGACTGGCCCTGCCAGGGCTGCCGCGCCACCACCCAGTCGAACTGGGCCCGGTCATCGGCGGCCAGAGGGCCAGCCAGGCCGGCAGGGCTGTCCGGTGGCACCACCAGCAGCTTGGGCTGGCGCAGGGCATCAAGCACCTGGAGCTGGGCCTGCAGTCGCTCCCGATCGGCGCTCTGGGCCACGGTCACCACCACGCCGCCTTCGGGGGTGGCCTCCAGGGGGTCGAGGGCCCAGAGCAGCGACCGCGCTTCGAGCACCAGCACCCGGTCGTGGCGCCGCCAGCCCACCCCTTCCCAGAACCGACGTCTCAGGCTGTCGAGCCGTTCTCCCTCGGCGGCGGACTGGCGCTGCAGCCACCGTTCCAGTTGGGGATCGTCGGGGCTGCTGCTCAGGATGTCCCCCTGATCCGCCGCCAACTCGGCCGCGGCGGCCAGCTGGGCCGCCCGCCGTTGTTGCAGCCGTTCTCGCCGGTGGCCCTCCCAGCCCAGGCTTCCGGGTTGCCAGAAGATCTCGCCCTGGAGCTCCCTGGGGAGGTATTGCTGGGCCACCCAGTGCTCGGCGTAGGCATGGGGGTAGCGGTAGCCCACCCCATCGCCGAAGAGCTGGCCATCGCGGTGGGCATCGCGCAGATGGGAGGGCACCTGTTGACGGTTGGTGCTGCGCACGCTCTTGAGGGCATCAAAGAAGCCCAGCACGCTGTTGCTCTTCTCGGCTCCCGCTAGGTACAGCGCCGCCTGGGCCAGGGGGTAGAGGCCCTCTGGCAGGCCCACCCGTTCAAAGGCGGCGGCACAGGCTTCCACCACCACCACCGCCTGGGGATCGGCCAAGCCGATGTCTTCGCCAGCGGCGATCAGCATGCGGCGGAAGATGAAGCGGGGGTTTTCGCCGGCCTCCACCATCCGGGCCAGCCAGAACAGGGCCGCATCCGGATCGGAGCCCCGCAACGACTTGATGAAGGCACTGATCGTGTCGAAGTGGGCATCGCCCTGTTTGTCGTAGAGCACCACCCGCTGCTGGATCGACTCTTCGGCGATGGTCAGGTCGATGACGATCTGGCCATCGGCCTGGGCCGGGGTGGTTTCCACCGCCAGCTCCAGGGCATTGAGCAGGCTGCGGGCATCCCCGCCGGCCACATCCACTAGGTGGTTGGCGGCGTCGGCCGTGATCGCCACCTCCCGATTGCCGTAGCCCACCTCCGGGTCCCGCAGGGCCCGCTCCAAGAGCCGGTGCAGGTGCTCGGCTTCCAGGGGCTGGAGGCGAAACAGGCGGGAACGGCTCACCAGGGCCTTGTTGACCTCGAAGGTGGGGTTCTCGGTGGTGGCGCCGATCAGGCTCACCGTGCCGTTCTCTACCCACGGCAGCAGCGCGTCCTGCTGGGCACTGTTGAAGCGATGCACCTCATCGATGAACAGGGTGGTGCGCAGGCCGTGGCGGGCCAGCCGTTCCTTGGCCCCATCCACTTCAGAGCGCAGATCCTTGACGCCGGCGAGCACGGCATTGAGGCTGCTGAAGTGGGCCCGGGTGCTGCCGGCGATGATCCGGGCCAGGGTGGTTTTGCCCACGCCCGGCGGGCCGTGCAGGATCAGATTGCCCACCCGGTCGGCGGCGATCGCCCGGCGCAGCAGGCGGCCTGGCCCGAGGATCGCGTCTTGGCCTACGAAGTCGTTGAGCGTGCGGGGCCGCAGCCGATCGGCCAGGGGTGCCACTTTGGCCAGGGTGGTGTCGCAGTGGTGGCTGAACAGGTCGCTCAAGGGGCTCGCGGCAGGTCCCACCGGCTCCCATCATCCGTCCAACGGCGATACGCTCCGGCGATGGTGCTGGATCGTTGCTGGATGTCGCCGCTGCAGGGGTCCAGGAGGTTGTCGCTGGTGACGGTTCTGATGGCGGCCCTGGTGCCCGCTGCTCTGGTGCTGGGCTGCGGCCCAGCACGGGAGCCGGCCCGGCGCGTGCCCCTGGTGCAGACCCAGCGCCTTGAGCCCGCTGGGTTTCAGGCTGGCTTTGACACGGTGAGCACCCTGGAGGCGGAGCAGGAGGTGGAGCTGGCGGCCCAGGCCGGAGGACGGATTCAGCGTTTGCTGGTGCGTCAGGGCGACCGGGTGCGCCAGGGCCAGTTGTTGCTCGTGCTCGACCAGACCCAGCTGCGGGCGGAGGTGGCCAGCCTGCGCGCCCAGATGCAGACCAACCGGCTCAACTTCCAGCGCTACCAGGATCTGGCCCGTCAGGGTGCGGCCAGCGCCCTGCAGCGCGATGAATTCCGCCAGGCCTATATCGCGGCGCGGGAAGCCCTGGTGGCCCGGGAGGCGGACCTGGCCTTTAAGGATCTGCGGGCCCCCATCTCCGGCACGGTGGCCGATCTGCGCGTCAAGCAGGGCGATGTGATCCAGGCGGGGGTGCCGCTCACCCGCCTGATCCGCAACGACCGCTTGCTGGCCCGCATCGACGTTCCGGCGGTGTACGCCGGTCGGGTGAGGCCGGGCCAGCGGGTGCTCCTGCTCGACTCCTCCAGCGCCCAGCCGTTGGCGGAGGGGCAGGTGAGCTCGGTGGATCCAGGGGTGGCGGCGTCCACCCAAACCCTGCTGGTGAAGGCCGCGTTTGCGAATCCCCGCGGCAGCCTGCGCAACGGTCAGCGCAGCCGCACCCGCCTGGTGCTGGACCGGCGTGAGGAGCTGGCGCTGCCGTTTACAGCGGTGACCCAGTTGGCGGGCCAATCATTTGTCTACGTGGTGGGCAGCCTGGCCGATCTGGAACGGCGGCCGGGACAGGCCGACCTGGCTGAGCTGCGCAAACTGCCGGCGGGCACCCGCTTTGCCCTGCAGACGCCGGTGCAATTGGGGGATCTGCAGGGCAACCGCTACCCGGTCCGGCGGGGCCTGGGGGCGGGGGACCTCGTGATCACCGCTGGCCTGCTCAATCTGCGCCACGGGGCACCGGTGCAGCTGGCCCGCCAGGACCGCCCCTGAGCTGGGCAAATTCCCACCCCCCCTGTAACTTTCCCCCACATGCCCCGGGTTTGTGGTTCGCGCGGTTCCGGCCTTGTCGTTGGTGGGTGTGTTGTTGGTGGGCTGCGCCGCTAAGCCGGTGGCCCGCCAGCCCCTGGTGGTGCAGACCGCAACCATCGGGGAGGCCAGTTTCAGCCCGTCGATCGACGTGATGAGCCGGCTGGAGTCCACCACCGACGTGGCCCTGCGTCCCGAGGTGGATGGCAGGGTGGTGAAGATCCTGGCGACGCAAGGACAGCAGGTGAAGGCGGGCCAGCCGATCCTGGTGCTCGACAACGTGCAGCAGTCGGCAGCCCTTGATGCCAGCAAGGCAGAAGCGCGCAAGGACATCGTGAATGCTGAGCGCTATATCTTCCTGAACGAGCAGGGCGCGGTCTCCACCAAAGATCGCGATTTCTACGTCACCCAGGCGATTCAGGCCCGCGACCAGGCGCGCGCCAAGGCGGCGGATCTTGGTTACAAATACGTCACGGCTCCGATCAGTGGCGAGATCGGCGATCTCGACACCGTCAAGCTCGGCGATTACGTCCGCCAGGGGCAGGCGATCACCGGCATCGTCGACAACAGCGATCTCTGGACCCTGATGGATGTGCCGGCCACCCAGGCCTCCCGGGTACGGCTAGGTCAGCTTGTGGAGCTCAAGTCCCAGGGAAATCCGCCGGTGATCAGCACCGGCAAAGTGGTGTTCATCTCGCCCTATTTCGGCGTCAGCGGCAACCAGTCTTCGCCGAACACGGTGCTGGTGAAGGCCTCGTTCCCCAACCTCACCGGCAAGCTCAAAACCGGCCAATACGTGCGCAACCGGATCATCACCGGCAGCACCCGTCAACTCTCGGTGCCAGTACAGGCCGTGATGATGCAGGCCCAGCAACCCTTCGTATACCGCATTTTCCGCCTCAAGCAGGTGCTCGCCAAGATTCGGGCTTCCACCCAGATTCCCGACGCCCAGAAGCAGAAGTTGGAGGCCCTGCCGGCGGAAACGCCGATTGTGGTGCAGATGCCCGTGAAACTTGGCACCTTGCAAGACAACCGCTATCCCGTGCTTTCAGGTCTGGTGGCCGGAGACCAGGTGGTGGTGAGCAACACGGCCCTGTTGCGCACCGGCATGCCGGTGAAGCTGGCCAGCGCTGCCCAGCCTGGTGTGAACTGAGGATCACCCATGTCGCTCTCCGATAATTTCATCAAACGGCCGGTTCTGACCACCGTTTGCAGCATCTTGATCGTGTTGATGGGCATCATCGCGATCCCATCCCTATCGATTGAGAACCTCCCGAACATCGCGCCGCCCCTGATTCAGGTGACGGCCAACTACGGCGGCGCCAATTCCGTGGTGACCGAACAGGCGGTGACCAATCCGCTCGAGCAGCAGATCAACGGTGTGCCGGGTGCGGCCTATATCTCTTCAACCAGCTCGAATACGGGTCAGAGCATCATTCAGGTTTATTTCAACGAAGACACGGATATCAACATCGACCAGGTGAACGTGCAGAACCGCGTGTCCCTGGCCATGCCCCAGTTGCCGCAGCAGGTGTCGGCTACGGGTGTGTCGGTGATGCAGAGCACGCCCTCGATCCTGATGGCCTACCAGGTGACCTCAACCGAGGGGCAATTTGATGCGCCTTACATCAACGGCCTCATCTATGAGCAGCTCTATTACGAGCTGGAACGGGTTCCCGGTGTTGCCCAGGTGAACATGTTGGGGGGTAGCAACCCGGCCTTCTGGCTGTTCGTCGACCCCAGCAAGCTCACGGCCAACCAATTGACCGCCGATCAGATCGTCAATGCGGTCAAGAGTCAGAACAGCGTTGCGATTGGCGGTCTGATCGGTGGCCCGCCAGCCGGAGGAAACCAGCTGTTCGCCTACCCGATCCTGGTGGCCGACAACGGCAACCTGATGTCGGTTGAGCAGCTCAACGATCTGATCGTGGGCAAGTCACCCCAGGGCAACTTGTTGCGGCTGCGGGATGTGGGCCAGGCCACCTATGGGTTTAACAGCTTTGCCCAGCAAGCCGTCAGCGTGGATGGCTACCCAGCGATCACTGTGGCGGTGTTCCAGACCCCCGAGAGCAACGCGCTGGATGTGTCGGAAGCGGTGGTGGCGGTGATGGATCAGTTCTCCCAGACCGTGCCTGCGGGGATCACCGTCAAGCAGATCTACAACATCGGCCAGTTCATCGAGTCGGCCGTGGATGGCGTGACCGATGCCCTGGGCCTGGCGATTGTTCTGGTGCTGGTGATCCTGTTCCTTTTTCTGCAGAACTGGCGCGCCACGGTGGTTCCCAGCCTGGCGATTCCGATCTCCCTGATCGGCACCTTCGCCTTCATCAAGGCGTTTGGGTTTTCGATCAACCAGCTCACCCTGCTGGGGTTGGTGCTCGCCACTGGCCTGGTGGTGGATGACGCCATCGTGGTGATTGAGGCTGTCTCCAAGAACCTCGAAAGCGGCATGAGCCCCCGCAAGGCGGCGATCGAGTGCATGGGCACCCTGATCGGCGCGTTGATTGCCACCTCCCTGGTGTTGATGGCGGTGTTCGTGCCGGTGGCGTTCTACCCAGGCGGCATCGGCATTATTTACAAGCAATTTGCGCTCACGATCGCCTTCTCGATCGCCATCTCCACCTTTAATGCTCTCACCTTCTCGCCGATGATGTCGGCCCTGATCCTGAAGGCGGAGCAGCCCCAGAAGCCGAAGGGTTGGGGTTGGACGATCGGTGGTGTGGTGGTGGGTTTGGCGTTCGGTCGCTTCAGCGCGGCCTCTTTCGGTGTTGGCGCCTATGTGTTCGGCGTGGTGCTGTTCGGCATTGCCGGTAGCAGGCTCGCCCTCATTTTTGATCGCTTCAACATCTTTTTTGCCTGGCTGCAGGGCCGTTATGCCCGACTGCTGGAGGTGTTGATTCGCAAGCGCAAGCTGGTGTTCGCGGGCCTGGCCGGCGGCATCGTGCTGACCGCTCTGGCGTTCTCTGCGCTGCCTTCGGCGTTTATTCCGGAGGAAGACCAGGGCTACGGGGTGGGGATCTTCCAGTTGCAGAATGGTGCCTCCCTCACCCTCACCCAGCAGACCGGTCTGGACATCGCCAAGGTGCTGAAGGAGGAGTCCGACATCACGGCGGCTTCGGTGGTGAGCGGCTACGGTTTCAACGGCTCCAGCCCAGACCAGGGTGTGTTTTTCTTCGGCCTGAAGCCCCTCGAGGAGCGCAGTGGAGCCGATCAGAAAGCCCCCGCTATCGTTGCGCGGCTCAACGCCAAGCTCTCCAAGATCAGCAGTGGCCTGGTGGTTGCAGCCCAGCCCCCGGCGATTCCAGGCTTCTCGGCCCAGGGTGGCTTCTACTTCCAGTTCAACGACCTCAGCAACGGTGCCTACAGCTTTAACCAGCTCGATGCTCTGGCCCAGGAGCTGGTGGCCGCCGGTACCGCTTCCGATCAGTTTTCCAGTCTCTACACCCAGTTCATTCCGAGCGCGCCGGCCTTTGGTCTGACGATTGATCGCTCAATCATGGGCACCCTCAATGTCGACTTCCAGCAGGCCATGCAGACGATCGCCGTGCTTGCAGGCGGTAACTATTCCGGGCTCACCTATGAGAACGGCCAGGTGCGCAACATCTATGTGCAGTCAGAGGCGTCTGGACGCAGCAATCTGGAGGATGTGCTCAGCTATTACGTGCGCAACCGCGACAACAAGCTGGTGCAGGTGAGCGAGTTTGCCTCGTCTGAGCTCACCAGTGCGCCGCCGGTGATCAGCCACTACAATCTGTACCGCACCATTCTGGTGCAGGGTGCTGAAGCGATCGGCAAGAGCTCGGGACAGGCCCTCACGGCCATTCAACAGATCTTCCAGAAGCTGGATTTCAACAACATTGGTTATGCCTTCACGGGCCTGGCCTCGTTGCAGCTGTCAGCTGGCAGTGCCAGCGTGTTGGTGTTTGGCCTGGGCATCTTGATCGTCTATCTGGTGCTCTCGGCCCAGTACGAGAGCTATGTCACTCCGGTGATCATCCTGATGACGGTGCCTTTGGCGATGTTGGGTGCCTTGGTGTTTTTGGCGTTGCGCTCGATCGACCTCAACATCTATGCCCAGGTGGGTCTGGTGACCTTGATCGGCCTGGCTGCCAAGAACGGCATCCTGATTGTGGAGGTGGCCGAACAGCATCTGGAGGAGGGCATGGGCGTCAGTGAAGCCGCCATGGCCGCCGCCGAATCCCGCATGCGACCGATCCTGATGACCGCGATCGCCTCGCTGGCTGGCTTTTTGCCTCTGGTGGTGGCCACCACCGCCGGTGCCAACAGCCAGCAGTCGCTGGGTACTGTGATCTTCGGCGGCCTGCTGGTGGCCACGGTTCTATCACTCGGAGTGGTGCCTCCCTTCTATGTGCTGGTCAAACAGCTCGAGGAGCGTTGGTTCGGTAACAAGGCCCCTGTCTGACCGCCGCCTTTGATCACGGATTGCCCCGCTTTTGTGGCCTCAGTGTTGACGTCCATGGTTGTCATCCTCTGGACGGGGAAAATCAGCTAGGCAGCACTGAATAATGTGGCTGCCGTCATGAGGGCGCCAATGGCAATCATCAAGTGGCGCCTACTGCTGCTTGTTGAGCACCAGATGCTGAGTCGTTTTGAGTGAGCCAGATCTGCTTGTGTCGAAGTGATCAATGTATGGATGATTGTTGTGGCCGCTTAGGAGGATTCCGGCCGCCGCGGCTCCGGTCAGCAGAATCCACTTCCCCTGTTTCCAGTTCATCGGAACAGCCAGCCTTTGCAGGAGCGGGTGAGGAATGGCATCACCCAATAGCTGAGCAGAGCCACGGT
>JBEEKG010000083.1:0-7222 GCA_041168785.1 Cyanobacteriota bacterium | reverse complement strand
ACCCCCCAGAAGCGCAGCATGCGACTGGCAAACACCCCCTCGGCCAGACCCGCAGCGCGCAACCAGGGCGCGGCGGTGGCGCGCCACATCGCCTCCATCTCACTGGGCACCCCGGGGAAGGTGAGCACGGTGAACCCCGGCTGGATCCCAGCTCCAGCGGGAGGAGTCCAAACCATGCCCGGTGCCGTGCCGGTCGGATTGGGGAGCACCTGGGCTCCGGCGGGGAGGAAGGCCTGCTGGCGATTGCTGGGAGAGCACACCCGGCCCCCGGCACGGAGGCGGGCCTGGATCTCCGCCCAGATCTCGGGGTGCTCCACCAGGGGCGTGTTGAAAGCGGCCGCCAGGGCCTCGGTGGTGAGATCGTCCGGGGTGGGGCCGAGGCCACCGGTGGTGATCAGCACCCGGCATCGGCCGGCCGCCTCGCGCACCGCGGCCATCAGGCGCTCCCGGTTGTCCCCCACCACCGTCTGGCGGTGATGGGGGAGGCCGAGGGCGGCCAATTGCTCAGCCAGCCAGCGGGCATTGCCGTTGGTGATGTTGCCGAGCAGCAGCTCGGTGCCGATGCAAAGGATCTCGGCGCTCACGGCCTCACGGCTCCGGGATGGAAGGGAGCCGCTGCAGGGCCCGGCGGGTGCTCACCAGCACCCAGATCAACACGGCGGTGGCGAGGGCCAGCCAGAGGAAGCGCAGCTCCGCATTCACCAGCACCAGCGCCAGGGACCCCAGCCACTGGGTGAAGGCGTAGATCAACAACACCGTGCGGCGATGGCTCAGTCCACTGCGCAGCAGGCGATGGTGCAGGTGACGCCGGTCGGGGTAGAAGGGGGAGTGGCCCTCGCTGAGGCGCCCCATGATCACCGCCGACATATCAGCCAACGGCAGGGACAGGATCAACAGGGGCAGCAGCAAGCTGACGCTGGTGAGACCCTTGGCCGGGCCGACGATGCTGATCGCCGCCAGGGCGAAACCGAGGAAATAGGACCCCCCGTCCCCCATGAAAATGCGGGCAGGATTGAAGTTGTGGCGCAGAAAGCCCAGGCAGCTGCCAGCGAGAGCTGAGGCGAGCAGCCCAGCCGCTGGCTGGTGCAAGCTGAAACTGACCGAAAGCAGGCCCACGGCGGCAATGCCACTGACGCCGGCCGCCAGGCCGTCGAGGCCATCAAGCCAGTTGATGGCGTTGGTGATTCCCACCAGCCAGATCAAGGTGGCGAGCAGACTCAACCAATCAGGCAACTGCAGCATCAGATCAGCACCCCCCAACCAGCCCATGGGGAGCTCGATGCTGCCGATTCGCACCCCCTCGTTCCACACCACCATCGAAATGGCCAGCTGGCCAGCGAGGCGGGGCAGGGGTGGCAAGGCAAACAGGTCGTCCGCCAGACCGATCAGAAAAAAGCAGAGCGCCCCCGCCAGGGTGGTCCAGATCAACTGGTCCTTTTCCAGGGGGAGGTTGGCGAAGCCGCCAAAGGCCCAGGTGAGACCCAGGGCCAGGCTGAAGGCGATGACAATGCCCACCCCACCCAGGCGCACCATGGGCGTGGTGTGCTGTTTGCGGGCATCGGGTGCGTCCACCAACCCCCAGCGCAGTCCGAGGCGACGAACCACCGGCACCACCAGCGCCGTCATCACAGCGGCCACGGCGAAGGTGAGCAGGGCGGCCGCGTTAGGGCTGTAGGCGAGGGTCACAGGACCAGACCGAAGGAAGCCGAAGGGCGGCCTTTGGGCCCCACCTTACGGATGTATGCCGGGATCAGGCGTGCTGCAGCTCACGCTCGGCGGCATAGAGGGGAAAGCGCCCACACAGGGCCGCCACCCGCTCGCGGCAGCGCTGTTCGATGCCGGCGTCCTCGGGGTTGAGCAGGCGATCGGCGATCACATCGGCCACCTCGCGGAAGGCGGCCTCATCGAAACCACGGGTGGTGCAGGCTGCCGTGCCCAGGCGCAGGCCGCTGGTCACGAAGGGCGACTGGGGATCGAAGGGAACCGTGTTCTTGTTGGCGGTGATGTGCACATCGCTCACCAGCAGGTCGGCCAACTTGCCGGTCATGCCGATGCTGCGCAGATCCAGCAACACCAGGTGGTTGTCGGTGCCGCCGCTCACCACGGCAATGCCCCGCTCCTGGATGCGGGAGGCCAGCGCCTGGGCATTGGCCACCACCTGCTGGCTGTAAACACGGAAGGAGGGCTGCAGGGCTTCGCCGAAGGCCACAGCCTTGGCGGCGATCACGTGCTCCAGCGGGCCACCCTGGCTTCCAGGGAACACGGCCTTGTCGAACTGCTTGGCGAACTCGGCATCGCGGCAGAGGATCAGACCGCCACGGGGGCCGCGCAGGGTCTTGTGGGTGGTGGTGGTGACCACATCGCAGACGGGCACCGGGTTGGGGTGGACGCCAGCGGCCACCAGGCCGGCGATGTGGGCCATGTCGGCCAGGAGATAGGCGCCCACCTCATCGGCGATGGCGCGGAAGCCCTGGAAATCGATCGTGCGGGGGTAGGCGGAGTAGCCGCAGACGATCAGCTTCGGCCTGTGCTCCAGGGCCAGCTGGCGGATCGACTCGAAGTTGAGCTGCTGGGTGTCGGGGTCGACGCCGTAATGCACCGCCTTGAACCACTTGCCGCTCACGTTCACCGGCGAGCCATGGGTGAGGTGGCCGCCGTGGCTGAGGTCCATGCCCAGGATCGTGTCGCCGGGTTGGAGCAGCGCCAGGAACACGGCGAAGTTGGCCTGGGCCCCGCTGTGGGGCTGCACGTTGGCCCAGGCGGCCCCAAACAGCTGCTTGGCCCGCTCGATCGCCAGCTCCTCGATCGCATCCACGTGCTCGCAGCCGCCGTAGTAGCGCTTGGACGGCAGGCCCTCGGCGTACTTGTTGGTGAGCACCGAACCCTGGGCCTCCATCACGGCCCGGGAGGCGAAGTTTTCCGAGGCGATCAGCTCGAGGTGGGTTTCCTGCCGCCTTGCCTCCTGATCGATCAGGCCAGCAATGGCGGGATCCCCGGCAGCAAGGGACTGGTTGAGGGCAACACCGCCGGAGAGGGCCATGGTGAGAGGACGTTTCGTTGACCGATCGTAAGGAAGGGCCCTCGCAGTGGGGAGCTTGGTCGTCAACTGGCCACCGCTGGGTATCGGGCACAAAAAAACCGCCCGAAGGCGGTTTAGGAAGGAAGCGCGCCTGGAGAGATTCGAACTCCCGACCCTCTGATCCGTAGTCAGATGCTCTAATCCGCTGAGCTACAAGCGCATGGGTCCATTCTCACCGCACAGAGGGCCCATCCGTCAAATCCCTGCCCCTTCCCATGCCCATTCGCTGGTACGGCCCCGCCAACCCCGAAGACCCCACCTACAGGCACTTCGAGCGGGTTGTGAACCTCACGCTCCACGCTGCCCTGTTCGCCGCCCTCAACAGCGGTCTCTGGGTGGTTCAGGAGTTGCGCCACCCCTGGAGTCACCTCAACTGGCTCAGCCTGGGCTGGCTGCTGGTGCTGCTGGTCCACGCCGGCGTGGTGGTTGCCCTGCGCCCAGGACCGGAACCGAAAAGCACACAGCCAACCAACCCTGAGCCATGACCCTGAACGCCGCCGACCTGAAGGACCTGGAGCTGGCCCTCGCTGACCGGCTCTATCTGCAGGTGGCCAGCTGGCACCTCTACCTGGGCGATGCCGGCCTGGCCCAGACCCTGGCGATCGAGTGTTCTGCCCGACTGGACCAGGGGACCCGCGTGTGCGCCAGACAGGCCCTGGAAGCGGTGCAGGTGCCGATCGGCGGTGGGCCCACCCGACTGCCCCTGGCCCGGCTCGTGCCAGCCGGTCAGCTGCGCGACCTCGAAGAGGTGCTGGAACCCTTTTGCCGATAAGGTTGCGCCACCTGGCGACGGGCTGTGCTGGTCATTGAGGTCACCAACGCCCGCGACGTGGTGCGTCAACGCATGGGCCGGCTCGGAAGCCGCCTGATCGGCAAGGTCGTGGATGCCGACGCCCAGGTGGAGAAAGCGCTCATCCAGGAACTGGAAACCGCCTTCAAGGAGTTCGGCATCGAAGCGCGGATCTTCTCGGTGGATGGTCCCCGCATGTTGGGGCGTTCCCATCTGGAGATCCCGGTGCAGGTTCGGGCGGAACGGGATGTGCGGCTGGACAGCTAGCGCCGCCCCAGACGCGGCAGGCGGCCCCGCAACTGGGCCAACAGATCCGTGACCTCCGGCACCTGGGCCAGACTCGCCAGCACGCCGTACACCAGCACGCCGACGCCGCCGGCGAAGCCACACTCCAACAGGCGCCCCACCAAGCCCGAGGGCCAGGCCCCCCCCGCCGCCAGACCCCAGGCCGCCAGGCCGCCCAGTACCGCCGCGCCGAACAACAGCAGGGTGTCGCGCAACCACAGCCGCAGGGGCAGCCCGCCCAGGCGGGTCTGGAGCGCCAGCAGCAAGCCCACGCACGTGATCAGGTTCACCGCCACCGTGGCCAACACCAGACCCGCCGCACCGCAGTACAGCCGGGGAAGCAGCAGGCCCTGGACCGGTACCGGGCCGCCAACGAAGGCCCAGCAGAACACGGCGTTCAGACCAATGCCCGCCATCGACCATCGGAACGGGGTGACCCCATCCCCCAGGGCGTAAAACACACGCACCAGGACGTCGCGGGCGAGATAGGCGGGCATGCCGATGCCGTAAGCCATCAGCAGGGTGCCCACCAGCTCGGCCGCACCGGCATTGAACGCTCCCCGCTCGTAGATCAGGGCCACGATCGGCACCGCCAGGCCCACCATCAGGGCGCCCAGCGGCAGCATGCTGGCGTTGGAGAGCATCAAGCCCTGGCGGATGCGGCCGATCAGCTCCGGCCGGTCCTCCGGGGCCGTGAGCCGGGCGTACACCGGCAGGAGAGGCACCAAGAGGGCATTGGACAGCAGCCCCAGGGGGGTCTGCACCAGGAGGTTGGCGTAGCCGAGTCCCGCAGCCGCAGCCGGAATGCCGGAGGCGAAGAACAGCGAGACGAACACATTGATCTGCAGCATCCCCGAGGAGAGGGTGGCGGGCCCCATCACCTGCAACACCTCCCGCACTCCGGGGTCCCTCCAGTCCCACACCAGCTGGAAGCGGTTCAGCCCCTGGCGGGCCAGGGCCGGCAGCTGAATCAGCCACTGCAACACCGCCCCCAGGGTGGTGGAGCCTGCTAGCACGACCCCACCAAGCACCGCCGTGGCGGGCAGGGTGATGGAGGCACCGAGCTGCCACCAGAGCACGCCGATACCGGCAATCACCGCCACGCTGGAGAGCAGGGGGCTCACCGACGGCAGCCAAAACTCATCGGCCGCATTGAGGGCACCGAAGCCAAGTCCGATCAGGCCAGCGAACAGGGCCATGGGTGCCATCCAGCGCAACTGCAGGACGGCGATGTCGTGTCGGACCCCATCAAGGCCCGGCCCCACCAGGGTGATGAGGGGGTCCGCAAAAATGAGCAGGAGCACGGTGACCCCGAGCAGACCAGCCCCCACCAGGGTGTTGATCGCCGCCAGCACATGGGCGCCCTCCTGGCGGGGCCGGCGGGCCAGCACGCTCACCATCGCGCTGTGGAAGGGGCCATTGATGCCGCCCAGCAGGATCAGCAGAAAACCCGGCAGTACATAGGCGTAGTTGTAGGCGTCGTAGGCCGCACCGACCCCAAAGGCCGCAGCAATGGCCTGCTGCCGCACCAGGCCGGCCACCTTGCTGAGGGCCGTGGCGAGCGCCACGACCAGGGCAATGCGCCTGAGGGACTTCGCCATCCGGTGGGAACCTGGACCCTGGGAGTTGAGCGGCAGTATGGCTGGCACACACCCAGCCAACCCAGCCGCGCCGCCATGGCCACCCCTGTGCTCAGCCTTGGCCCCCTGGTGGAGGGCACCCTGGTGAAGCGCTACAAGCGCTTCCTGGCCGATGTGGAACTGGAGGACGGGGACGTGGTCACGGCCCATTGCCCGAACACCGGTCCCATGACCGGCGTGCTGCATCCGGGCGGTCGGGTACGACTGCGCCATGCCCCCTCCCCCAGCCGCAAGCTGGGCTGGACCTGGGAGCAGGCCGAGGTCATCGGCGCAGGCGGCACCCCCATCTGGGTGGGCATCAACACGGCCCTGCCCAACCATCTGGTGCGGGCCACGATCGAGGCCGGCTGCCTGGAGCCGTGGCTCGGCCCCATCGCCGCCATCCGCGCGGAGGTGCCCTACGGCGAGGGGCGTCGCAGCCGCATCGATCTGCTGCTCACCCCAGCCGAAGGGGCAGCCGATCCCCGGCCCATCTATCTCGAAGTCAAAAACACCACCTGGACCCAGGGGGAGCTGGCCCTGTTCCCCGACACCGTCACCGAACGGGGCCAGAAACACCTGGTGGAACTGATGGCGCTGTTGCCGGACTCCCGAGCCGTGCTGGTGCCCTGCCTCAGCCGCGGCGACGTGAACCGTTTCGCCCCAGGAGATGCGGCCGACCCGCGCTACGGCGAGCTGTTCCGCCAGGCCCTGGCGGCCGGCGTGGAGGTGCTCCCCTGCCGCTACAGCTTTGAGGCCACGGCCGTGCACTGGCAGGGGCTGGCCGCCGTTGAACAACGGGGCCCTTCCGAGGGCCCATAGAGTCTGGTCACCAAGCTCCAGACGTTGTGGATACCCGCGCCTTCAAACGCTCGCTGCACCACTCCGAGCGCTACAACCGCCGCGGTTTCGGCCTGGGCGAAGAAGTGGCCGGCAGCCTGGAGCAGGCCTATCAAAGTGATCTGATCGCCAAGCTGCGCGGCAACGGCTACGCGCTCCAGCGCGGCCGCCTCACTGTGCGCCTGGCTGAGGCCTTCGGCTTCTGCTGGGGCGTGGAGCGGGCCGTGGCCATGGCCTACGAGACCAGGCGCCACTACCCCACCGAGCGGATCTGGATCACCAACGAGATCATTCACAACCCTTCGGTGAATGACCATCTGCGGGAGATGGACGTGCAGTTCATCCAGGTGGATGAGGGGGTGAAGGACTTCTCCGACGTGGCCAGCGGCGATGTGGTGATCCTGCCGGCGTTCGGCGCCACCGTGCAGGAGATGCAGTTGCTGAACGAGCGCGGCTGCCACATCGTCGACACCACTTGCCCCTGGGTTTCCAAGGTGTGGAACACCGTGGAGAAGCACAAGAAACACGCCTTCACCTCGATCATTCACGGCAAGGTGAAGCATGAGGAGACCCTGGCCACCAGCTCCTTCGCCGGCATTTATCTGGTGG
>JBEEKG010000082.1:0-3227 GCA_041168785.1 Cyanobacteriota bacterium | reverse complement strand
GGGTGGCTGGTGGCAAAGCGGATCCGCTCAATTCCGGCCACGTCGTGGACGTGATGGAGCAGGTCGGTGAGGGTGTGGGCGCGGCGGCCTTCGGGGGTGATGCCGGGCAGGTCGCGGCCGTAGGCATCAATGTTCTGGCCCAGCAGGGTGATCTCCTTGAACCCCTTGGCGGCCAGGCCCTCCATCTCCAACTTGATGGCTTCCGGCAGGCGCGATTGCTCCTGGCCCCGCACCGACGGCACCACGCAGTAGGTGCAGCGCTCGTTGCAGCCGTAGATCACGTTCACCCAACCACACACCTGGCTGTCGCGCCGGGCGGTGGTGATGTCTTCGAGGATGTGGTGCTCCTCGGTAGCCACCACCTGCTGGCCCTGTTCCACCTGGGCCAGGAGCACGTCGAGCCGGTTGGCGTGCTGGGGCCCCATCACCAGATCCAGCTCCGGCACCCTCCGCAGCAGGGATTCCCCTTCCTGCTGGGCCACGCAGCCCGCTACCACCAGGGTGAGATTGGGGTTGGTGCGTTTGCGCTGGGCCTGGCGCCCCAGGTAGCTGTACACCTTCTGTTCCGCGTTGTCGCGGATCGTGCAGGTGTTGTAAAGCACCAGGTCGGCCGTGTGCTCGTCGTCGCCGGCCCGGTAGCCCATGGCTTCCAGGATTCCGGCCATGCGCTCGGAATCCGCCTTGTTCATCTGGCAGCCGAACGTGGTGATCCAGTAGCTGCCGCGTGGGGCCTGTGTCGCCGTCATGGCACCAGTTTCCGGTATCGCCGGTTGACCTCAGAGATCTTCCACGAGGGTGAGCTGGTGGCCGCACAGGGCCACCTTGCGTCCCAGATCAATGGCCAGCTGGGTGAGCAGGGCAATCGCCGCGGCGGGGTTCTGCCGTTGGAGCCCTTCGAAGGCGCTGCGATGCAGAAGCCAACAGCTGCCATCGGTATCGGCCACCACATCGGCCATCCGGACCTGCCCGCTGAAGAAGGAAGCATCGCCAAACACCATGCCAGCGGAAAACGTGGCCACACGCGCCAGTCTTGGCGTGGCTTCCGGCCGCTGAATCGGCAGAAAGATGCTGAACCGGCCGGAGTCCACAAGGAACAGCTGATCGCTCTCCTGCTCACGCGCCATCACCAGCGTCCCGGCGGGGTAGTGGCGGAGCTCGAGTCGCTCCAGGATCGCCTCGCGTAGATCGGCGGCCAGTGGTGCCAGCAGCCCGAGCTGGCCGACGTTGGTGGGCGTTTTCTGCGACGGACACTCCAGGGCGCCCCTTCCCTCCCCGCCACTGCTTGCGCCGCCACGGCTCTCGCCGGTCGTGCCCTCCAGCAGCTGATCTTCGGCGGCTTCCAGGGCGAGATCCAGGCTGGCGTGGGCGAACGTCGCAGCACGGAGGGTCCTGGGCAGTTCCAGATGGCCGCTGCGGCACAGCAGAAGCTGCTGGCCAGCGGCCTGGAGGAGTTCTGCCTGGCGATGCAGCAATGCCGCGCTGGCGGGCGGCAGCTCACTGACCTGACCCAGATCAAGAATGATCACGGCGCCGTCGATTGCGGCCTGTTCGATGCGGGCCAGAACGTTTTCCACGGCAGCGAAATCCAGCACCCCTTGGGCATGCAGCACGGTGATTTGCGATCGCAGGGGATCGAGCACCGCGGCTTCAGCGGTGCTGCGGAAACGCCGGGAGCGCCGCTCCGTGCCCCGGTACGTGCTGCGCACCGGCGATTGCTGCAGGGGCGTTTGGTCAAAGAGGTGGAGCTCCAGGGTCTGGGACAGGCGCCGGCAGGCGGCGATGCCGCGCACGCTGTTGCCGAAGGCATCGAGCCTCGGCGAGTACACCGCGAGGCCCAGCCGGCCCGGCACCACCGCCAGCACCCCGCCACCGACGCCGCTCTTGGCCGGCATGCCCACGTCGTACAACCACTGCCCGGCGTAGTCGTACATCCCGCAGCTGCCCATCACCGCGAGCATGCGGGTGGTGATGGACGGATCGAGGGGCTCGTCCTGGGTCAGCGGGTTACGCCCCTGGCAGGCGAGGGTGGCGGCCATCACGGCCAGGTCACGACAGGTGACCCCGATCGAACATTGGCGGAAATAGAGATCGAGGCCAGCCTCCGGCGCCTCCTCGATCACCGCTGCGTTGCGCAGCAGGTGGCTGATGGCCCGGTTGCGGTGACCGCTGGCCCGTTCGGATTCATACACCGATCCATTCACCGCCAGGGGACGGCCGGCCAGGCTGGAAAAGAACTCCAGGGTGAGGGCCTCGGCCCGGTCTGGATCGTGGTGCCACACCTGGGCTGCCGTGGCGATGGCACCCGCATTGATCATCGGGTTGCGGGGAATGCCGGTGTGTGGATCCAGGCTGATGGCGTTGAACGCATCGCCCGAGGGCTCCACCCCCACCTTCCTCTCCATGTAGGACGGCGAGAGCAGCCGCAGCGCCAGCCCGTACATGAAGGGCTTGGAGATCGACTGGATCGTGAAGGTCTTGTCCCAATCCCCCACGGCATAAATCCGGCCATCGGCCGTGGCCAGAACGATTCCGAAATCCTCTGGATTCGCTTTGGCCAGCTCGGGGATGTAATCCGCCACCGCGCCCTCGCGGCAGTCGCGCAGGTCTGCCAGCTGCTGTTCGAGCAGGTGTTGGATCAGGGAGGAGCGGATCGGTGCGCTTGTGATATTCGGGATCGCGAGTTGCTAAGGGTGATCCTGAGTTGTGTTGGCCCCAGTGGCTTGTTCACAGGCAACCTTTGAGCCATGCCAGCTTGGAGGCTCACTCCAGGGAAGGCCGCTGAAGCCATGCGCCTGAGCCTGCAACGCTTTCCGCTCACCAAGGCCGTGCCCCTGGCCATCAGCCGCGGCACGACGGCGGCGGTGGAGCACCTGCTGGTGAGCCTTGAGCACGACGGGCTCACGGGCATCGGCGAGACCGGTGGCTTTGATACCGGCCACCGCCATTACGCCACCGATGGCATTGCGGCGGAGCTCGAGGCGGTGGCCCCCCAGCTGGCGGCCTTGGCGCCCCAGCCCCTTCAGGCCCTGGAGCCCCTGCTGGCGACCCTCAGCCCGCCGGCCCGCTGTGGCCTTGATCTGGCCCTGCACGACTGGTGGGGGAAGCAGTTGAACCAGCCGCTGCACCGGCTCTGGGGGCTGGATCCGGGGGCCTGTGTCGCCACCAGCGTGACCCTCGGCTTAGGCCCCCCCGAGGCTGTGCTGGCGCGGCTCGAGCGTTGGTGGCTG
>JBEEKG010000081.1:0-12818 GCA_041168785.1 Cyanobacteriota bacterium | reverse complement strand
CCCTCAGTCCACCACCAGCCGCCGGAAGGTCTTCTTGCCCAGCTGCAGCACCTTGCCGGCGAGGGCCTCGGGACCGGAGAACTCCTGGTTGGGATCGGCCAGCTTCTGGCCGTCGAGCTTCACCCCACCCCCCTGGATCTGGCGGCGCGCCTCGCTGCTGCTGGCACAGAGACCCACGGCGCTGAGCAGATAGAAGGCCTTGGCCGGGAAATTCACCGCAGCCAGGGAGGACTCAGGCACCTCGGCATCGGCCGCCCCGGCGCCCTGGGCACCGCCCACCAAGGTGGCCGCATCGGCCTGGGCGGCACTGGCGGCCGCGGCCCCGTGGCGCTGGCGGGTGATCTCCAGGGCCATCGCCTTCTGGCGCTCGCGCGGGTTGGCCGGCAGCGCCGCCAGGTCCAGGTTGGTGAGCAGGGTGAGGTAGTCCTCCACCACCGCATCCGGCACCTTCTCGAGCTTGGAATACATCGAGAGGGGGTCGTCACTGAGACCCACCGTGTTGCCCAGGCTCTTGCTCATCTTCTGCACGCCATCGAGGCCCGGCAGGATCGGCAGCAGCATCCCGAACTGGGGGCGCTGGCCGAAATGGCGCTGCAGATCGCGGCCCATGGCCACATTGAACTTCTGGTCGGTGCCGCCGAGTTCCAGGTCGGCCTCAATGGCCACCGAGTCGTAACCCTGCAGCAGCGGGTAGAGGAACTCGTGCAGGGAAATGGGCGTGCCGGAGCCGTAGCGGTTGGCGAAGTCTTCCTTCGCCAGCATCTGACCCACGGTGCTGGTGCCCAGCAGCTCGATCACCTTGGGCAGATCCAGACCCGCCAGCCATTCACTGTTGCGGCGCACCTCCAACCGGCCGGGGGTGTGGAAATCAAGCAGAGCTCGCTCCGGGTCCTGCCCCAGGCCCAGCTGGACGAGATAGGTGTCCGCATTGGCCTGCACCTCGGCGGCGCTGAGCTGCACCCGGGTGGCGCTCTTGCCCGTGGGATCACCGATGCGGGCAGTGAAGTCGCCGATGATCAACACTGCGGTGTGGCCCGCATCCTGGAAAGCCCGCAACTTGCGGAACAGGATTGAGTGACCCAGGTGGATGTCGGAGCCCGTGGGGTCGATGCCGAGCTTTACCCGCAGGGGCACCCCGCGGCGCTCCGCCTGGGCCAACCGAGCACTGAGCTGTTGATCCGGATCACCGGTTGCTGCCCCAGCGGGAAAGAGGTCGGCCATGCCCCGGGCCAGCCAGGGCGGCAGGGACCCATTCAGGGCGGACGGCTGCACTGCGGGCGGTTGCACTGCGGAGGGTTGCGATCCGGTCATCAGCGCAGGCCCCCTGGGTAGCGGTGTGGCCGGATCGTACGCAGCCGCTAAGCGGGGGTATCGAGCTGGCCCTTCATCCGCTCGAGGGTCTGGTGCATCTGCTGGAACATGGTTTCGGGCGTCAAGCCGAACTGGCTGAGCTGGGTCCGCAGCTGCTCCACGGTGAGCTTTGCCTGGAAATCCTCGGAGAGTTCAAAGCGCTTCATGAACACCCGATAGCGCTCCATCATGTCTTCCATCTTTTCGATGTAGAGCTTTTTGCCCTCGCGATCGAACTTGCCGTACTCACCACCGAGCTGCATCAGCTGCTGGTAATCGCCGAACAGACGCTTGGCTTCGTCCTGAACGATCTCGGATTCAAAGAACGCCATGACCCTGGCAGCGTTGCGGTGGTCTGATTCTGGTGACCAAGGGCGGCGCTGGGGAGTGCGGATAGACGTAATCCCGCCAGCATGGACCCAGTGCTCGGCGCCCGTGAGCCCCAGCCATGGACTTCACTCCCAAGCTCGAGCAGCTCCGTCGCAACACCGGCCAAATCCACAACCTGCTGCGCGAGGCCCGGCTGGTGACCTGCCTGGGCAACCGGGCCCTGCTGAGTCTGTTTGTGGGAGCCCTGGTGGACCGAGAACAGCTGGTCGGGGCCGCCACCTGCGAAGCAGCAGGGCTGGCCCTGGTGGAGCGGCACCAACCCTCCATGGTGTTTTTGAGCGACACCCTGGAGCAGGGGTCAGGGGTGGCCATGGTGCAGGAGATCAAACAACGCTGGCCCCTCATCCACACCCTGCTGCTGGTCACCCAGGAGCACCGCCAGGCGGCGATCCAGCGCGCCATCGCGGCCGGCTGTGACGGCCTGCTGGTGGAGTCCCGCCTCGGCCTGGGCAGCGCCATGGCCGCCCTGCATGCCATCAGTGGCGGCGGCGTTTACGTCGACCGCAGCCTCACCGAACTCTTCCGCCAGGGTCCCGCCGGCCCGGGCCCGCTCGAAGCCCTGAGCGAGCGCGAGCGCGAGGTGCTGACCCTGGTGGCGCGGGGCGACAGCAACGGCGAAATCGGCCAGCAGTTGTTTGTCACGCCCGACACCGTGAAAACCCACCTGCGCCATCTGAGCCGCAAGCTCCAGGCCCGTGACCGCACCCACGCCGCCGTGCTCGGCCTGCGCTGGGGACTGATCGACTGGCCTGACCACGAAGACCCCCGCTAGGTTCGGTCCAACTTGATGCGGTAGCGCTCCGCCATGGCCCAGCGGCACTGGTTGGATCCCCTGGCCCGTCAGGTGCTGCGGGCCACCGGCCAGATTCCGGCACCCAGCCGGCAGCCCCCCCAGCCCTCCTCCGGTGATGCTCCCGCCGAAGCCAGCCACCGGGAACACGTGGAGCGCGATCTGCTGGCCCTGAAACTTCAACAAGACCCCAATCTCCGCCTGGAGGACGCCGCAGCGGTGGAGCGCGCCGCCGCCCTGGGTTGGCGTCTCGACGTGAACCGGGCCACCGCCGCCGACTGGCTGCGACTGCCGGGCCTGGAGCCAGCCCAGGTGGACCTGCTGCTGCGTCTCCAGGCCGGCGGCGTCCAGCTGAGCGGCAGCGACGACCTGCAACGGGTGCTGGAGCTGCCCGACGCCGTGGTGCAGACCTGGCTCCCCCTGCTGGAGTTCCGCTGGTACGGCGAACCCGCCATGGCGGCAGCCCCCCCCAGCAGGATCGATCTCAACGGGGCCCCAGCCCGGGAGCTGGAGCCTCTGGGCCTGGGACCGGAACGGCTCAACCGGCTGCTACGGGAGCGGGGGCGCGGCCCCTTCCTGGATCTGGCCGACCTGCAGCAGCGCCTGCAGTTGCCGGCCGCGCTGGTGGAAAGCTGGATCGGCCGGGTCCAGTTCCGGCCCGGTCCAGCCGGACCGGTGTTGCCGCCGGCCGCCAAGGACCGCTAGGGCCATGGCACGCCAGGGGGAACTGTTCGGCCCATCCGCCCTCGCGGGCGCGAAGGAGAGTGGCGCCCAGGGGCTGCCCCTACTGGCCCACCAGCTGCTGGAGTGGCAAGCCCGCCTGGCCGCCCACCAGCACCCCCTACTGGGCGAGCAGGGCGACGCCCAGCAGCAGGGCTCCCTGTTCGGCGAACCCGGCCCAGCCACCGGTGGGGCGGCTGATGAGCTCAACCCGCTGATGCTGCGGCCCCAACCCCTGTCCTTCTGGCGCTGGCCCACCGCCCCCCAGCGGGGTGCGGCTCTCTATTTCGTAGCCGATCGCCCCGCCAGCCTGGGCCAGCCCCTGCTCCTCTACGTCGGGGAGACGGCCCGGGCCGACCAGCGTTGGAAGGGCGAGCATGACTGCAAGGCGTACCTGGCGGCCTACAGCGAGGCGCTGCTGGCCGCTGGCTTGACCTGCCAGCTGAGTATCCGCTTCTGGCTGGATGCACCCGAGACCACCCGGGCGAGGCGGGCCCTCGAGCAGGCGCTGATCCAGCGCTGGCTTCCCCCCTTCAACAAGGAAACCCGCAGCCGCTGGGCCACCCCGTTCCAGGCGGAGTCGACCTGAGCGGGCTGGCTACGATCGCGCCACCCCCGGCCGGCCCATGGAGTTTCGCTGCATCCCCTCCTCCCTGCCCACGGTGCTCGACCAGTGGGACGGGGATTGCCTGGCCGTCGGCCTCTTCGCCAACACCGACACCCCCGAAGCCGGGCAACCCGAGCCGGTGCTACTGGCCCAGCTGGCGGCCTGTCTCGACCCGTCCCTGCCGGGCCGGCTGACGCAACGGCGCTTCAAGGCCAAGCCCGGCACCTGCCTGAGCCTGGATCGCCTCGACGGCGCCCCCCAGACCCTGATCCTGGTGGGCCTGGGAGCCCCGGCCGACTTTGACCTCACGGGCCTGCGCCAGGCCTGCGCCGCCGCCAGCCAGGCCGCCGCCACCGCCGGAGCCCGCCATCTCGGCCTGGCGATGCCGCTGTCAGGCCTGGAGTCCGGCGCCGCAGCGCGGACCATGGCCGAAGCAGCCCGCCTGGCCCTGTTCAGCGACCAGCGCTTCAAGGGAGAACCCGAACCGCGGACCCTGCCGGAGACGGTCAGCCTGATCGGCCTGGCCGAGGACGCCCAGCGCACCTTGGAAGCGGTATCGGCCACCTGCGCAGGCGTGGAGCTGGCCCGGGAGCTGGTGGCCGCCCCACCCAACGTGGCCACCCCCCAGCACCTGGCCGACAGCGCTGCTGCGATCTCCCGCGACTTCGGCCTGGAACTGACGGTGCTGGAGCGCAGCGACTGCGCAGCCCTGGGCATGGGCTCCTACCTGGCCGTGGCCCAGGGGTCCGATCTGGCGCCCAAGTTCATCCACCTCACCTACCGCCCCGAGGGTGTGGCTAAGCGGCGCTTGGTGCTGGTGGGCAAGGGCCTCACCTTTGATTCCGGCGGCTACAACCTCAAGACCGCCGGCTCCCAGATCGAGATGATGAAGTACGACATGGGGGGCAGCGCGGCGGTGCTGGGGGCCATGCGGGCCATCGCCGAGCTGAAGCCCGCCGGCGTGGAGGTGCACATGATCGTGGCCGCCTGCGAAAACATGATCAGCGGCGGGGCCATCCACCCCGGCGCGATCGTGACGGCCTCCAACGGCAAGACGATCGAAATCAACAACACCGATGCAGAAGGGCGACTCACCCTGGCCGATGCCCTGGTGTATGCCTGCAAGCTCGAGCCCGATGCGGTGGTGGATCTGGCCACCCTCACGGGCGCCTGCGTGATTGCCCTGGGGGAAGAGATGGCGGGCCTGTGGTCCAACAACGACGGCCTGGCCGATGCCCTGCTGAGTGCGGCCGAGGCCGAGGGCGAAGGCCTCTGGCGCATGCCCCTGCGGGCTTCCTACAAGGCCGGGCTGAAAAGCTCCTACGCCGACCTCAAAAACACCGGCCCCCGGCCCGGGGGCTCCATCACCGCCGCCCTCTTCCTGCAGGACTTCGTCACCCCGAAGCTGGCCTGGGCCCACCTGGATATCGCCGGAACCGTCTGGAGCGACAAGGGCCGCGGCCAGGATCCCGCCGGCGCCACCGGTTTCGGCGTGCGCACCCTGGTGCATTGGGTGTGTTCGGGCGGAGCTGCCGGGCCAGCAGCCTAGGTTTGGAGTCCTGACGCCTTCGCTTCGTCCATGGCCGTTCAGAAGATCCGCTGGTACGTGAAAGCCCAGCTCGGGGTGTTGCTGCTGCCGGCCGGGCTGTGCCTCTTCGGGGAAGCGGTGATCCGCAAAGGAATCCAGGTGCTGGCAGCCTCCGGCACGGTGGAAACGCTCACCAAGCCGGGGCCCTGGTTTTGGTACGGCACCTTCGGCCTGATCCTGATCAATGCGGGCGTCGGCCTGATGATCGAAAGCGGCCTGCTGCGGGGCTACCCGGGCCGCAATTGAGGCCGCCTCAGGCGGCCACCTCCTGCCGCAAGGCCCCACCCAAGCTGGCCATCACCTCGGCGGGCGATTCCAGGGCGTGGATCTGCCAGCGCGCCCGCTCCCCGCAGACGGGCAACAGCCGATCCAAATCGTCAGCAGCCTGCTTCGGGCTCCCGTAGGGACCGATGTGGCGGGTCTGCAGACCGTCGCGAATGGTCAGCAGATACATACAGGAAAGCGCTCGTTGGCAGTCCCCACGGTAAGGAATCCTCCTGGGCCCAGGAAGGGTGGAAATCCGCTCTATCACAGCTGTTTGGAGCCCCCAACCGGCACCAGCTCTTCAGATTTTCATCGGAATGTCCCCGATGGTGCCCGCGATCGCGCTCCCCAGATCCGAGCCTTGGGTCAGGACTTCCTGCCGGGCACCCACGCGGTGGAGCTGCGGGCTCGCTGACCCCAGACCGCATCGAGCCGGCGATCCCGGCCGCAGGCCCAGCGGTAGTAGGTGTACTTGACGCTGTTGCGGTCGGCGTAGTTCTGGTGATAGCCCTCAGCGGGCCAGAAACGCTTCAGAGGCTTGATCTGCACCTTGAGGGCCGCCCTGCTCCGGCCCAGTTCGGTGGCCGCCGCTGTCAGGCTCGCCTGGGCCTGGGTCTGCTGGTCGGCACCGCTGGTGAAGATCACCGGCCGATAGGAGCTGCCGCGATCGCAGAACTGTCCCCCCCCATCGAGGGGATCGATGTGGCGCCAATAGGAGCGCAGCAGGGTGCCGTAGCTGATCCGGTCAGGGTCGAAGCGCACCCGCACCACCTCCTGGTGGCCGGTACCCCCTGCCGACACCTGCCTGTAGGTGGGTTGCTCGAGGGTGCCGCCGCTGTAGCCACTCTCGACATCGAGCACTCCGGGCAGGCTTTCAAGGTCATGCTCCAGGCACCAGAAACAGCCCCCCGCCAACACGGCATCCTGCGCCGAAGCCGCCCAGGCTGGGGCAGGCACCAGGCTGACCAGCAGCCCGCTGAGCAGCAGACCCAACAGCCAGCTCCGGCAGCGTGAGGCCTTGAACCAGGACGCTCGAGACCGGGAACATCGTCTCATCGCGCCTCCAGCACCTGATCAAAGATGGCGCGAGCCGCCCGTTGGGTGACGCCCGGCTCGCCCAGCTCCAACCTCAGCCGGCGATAGCCCTCCAGCATCGTGTGGCGCGACGCACCGGCCACGTCCAGCAGGGGCAAGGCCTCCCGCACAATCGCCGCGGCCGTGAGGTCCTCCTGCAGCAACTCGGGCACCAGCCGTTCCCCGAGCACCAGGTTCACCGGTGAGATATGGGGGACGCTGAACCGCAGGATATGTCGGGCCAAAAAGGCGGTGACCCGGCTGACGCGGTACACCACCACCTGGGGCACGCCCCGCAGGGCGAGTTCCAGGTTCACCGTGCCGGATTTGGCCAAGGCCAAATCGGCAGCAGCGCAGAGGCAGGCCTTGAGCTGGTCGGAATCGGCGGCGGGAATGATCTGAGCGCGCACCCCGGCCTCGCTCAACTGCCGCGACAGGTAGGTTTCAAAGCCTGGCAGTCCCGCCGGCACCACCACCTGGAGCTCGGGCCTCTGGCGTTGCAACTGCGCAGCAGCGGCGACGATGTGGGGCAGCATGTAGCGGATTTCCTGGCGTCGCGAGGCCGGCATCAGCAACAGCACCGGAGCGTCGCGCAGGCCCAATTGCCGCAACGCCTCCTGACGACTGGGCAGCTGACCGATCGTGTCCAGCAGCGGATGGCCCACATAGGTGACGTTGGCGCCACGGCAGCGGTAGAAGCGCGCCTCCTCCTGGAAGATGGCCAGGATCTGATTGGTGAAGCTGATCAGGTTGGACCGGCCTCCGTTGCCGAATTTGAAGGCCCACTCCTGGGGGGCGATGTAATAGGTCACCGGCACCCGCGGAAACTTGCGCTTGAGCCGCAGCCCCAGACTCACGTTGGGGCCCATGTAGTCGATCAGCACCACCCCGTCGGGGGGATCACTGCGGAACCAGCGCTTGAGCCGACGCTGCAACTTGAGGGTGGGCAGCACAAAGGGAATGGCCTCCAGCAGGCCGATGGCCCCCATGCGGGTGGTGTTGGCGAGCAGCTGGGCCCCAGCCCGCTCCATCCGCTCGCCGCCAAGGGCCACAATCTCCAGATCCAGCCGGCGGCGCTGGGCCTCCTGGTGCAGGGCCCGGACCAGCAGGGCCCCTTGGAGATCCCCGGACACCTCCCCGGTGCTGACCAGCAGACGCAGCATTAGCGCGCCCCCGGGATGGGTCCACGGCGTGAGGGACCCAGGGAGGCTTCCAGGAAGGCGCAGAGCTGGTCAGCTGCACCGTGCAGGGGTTGGCTGCGAAGTTGCCCCAGGGCCTCCGCCAGCGTGAGACCACGGCGATAGATCAGGGTCCAGGCCTGCTTGAGATCCTCAAACTGCTGGCCGCCATCAAGGTCGACCAGGGCGCTGCGCCGAAGGCCGATCTTGTTAAGGGCGCGCACACGGGATGGGTGACCCTCCACCATCGTGAACGGGGGCACATCCCGCTCGATGCGGCTCATCCCCCCCACCATGGCGAGGGTGCCGATGTGCACGAACTGATGGATGCCAAGCACCCCGCCGATCACGGCCCGATCGCCGATCACCACGTGGCCAGCCACCGCCACCCCATTGGCGATGACGATCCGGTCGCCCAATTCACAGTTGTGGCCGAGGTGGCTGTAGGCCATGAGCAGGTTGCCGCTGCCGAGCCGGGTCTGCTGATGACCGGTGGTGGCGCGATTGATGGTGACGCACTCCCGGATGGTGTTGTCGTCGCCCAGCACCACCTCGGTGGGATCCCCGGTGTATTTGAGGTCCTGGGGCTCCAGGCCAATGCAGGCCCCCGGAAAAATGCGGTTGCCGCTGCCCATTCGCACCCGCCCATCAAGCACCACATGGGGGCCAATGCGGCAGCCCGCACCGATCTCCACATCGGGACCGATCACGGCATAGGGGCCCACTTCAACCCCTTCCGCCAGCTGGGCCCGGGGATCGATGACGGCGGAGGCATGGATGGTCGTCGCCATCGATCAGTCCACCAGGGAGAACATCAGCTCACCGGAGCAGACCAATTGGCCGTCAACGGTGGCCTCGGCCTTGACCTTGCCGAAGCGCTGGCGCTTGAGGCTGAGCAGTTCGCAGCTGATCCGCAGTTGGTCGCCGGGAACCACCGGGCGGCGGAAACGCACCCCATCAATCCCGGCAAACACGAACAGGCCCTTGGGCAGATCGGGCATCTGGGTGACGATTAGTCCACCCACCTGGGCCATCGCCTCCACGATCAACACCCCAGGCATCAGGGGACGACCCGGGAAATGCCCCTGGAAGTGCGGTTCATTAATGGTGACGTTCTTGATCGCGACGGCCCGTTTGCCCGGCTCATGTTCGATCACCCGATCCACGAGGGCGAACGGATAACGATGGGGCAGCAGTCCCTGTATCTGCTCCGTGGTGAGCAGCACCGATCTGGGCGCGCCGGGGCTAGAAGGCTGGGCTGGACTGGGCTCTAACAAGGGCATCAACCAAAGGGAGGGCAGGCTGGGGGTGTTGCTTCGGGCAGGCCCGAAAGAGCTGCCGCCAGGGATGTGTGAAGCCCGTGGGAGCCGCGGTAGGCGAAGACCTGGGCCCGTGGCAGGCCAACGAGGGCAAGATCCCCTAACAAGTCGAGGATTTTATGGCGCACGGGTTCCTCGGCAAACCGCAGGGGCGGATTGAGCCACTGATCACCGTCACACACCAGGGCATTCTCCAGGCAGCCCCCCTGGATCAGGCCAGCCGCCCGCAGCTGATCCACCTGGGAACGCAGGCCGAAGGTACGGGCCGGAGCGATCTCGGCCACGAATTGGCCGGGGGAAAGATCGAGGCTGAACAGCTGGCGGCCGATGGCTGCCTCCGCGAACTCAATGGCCGCCCCCAGACGCAGGCCCTCGTAGGGGAGGGCGGTAGCGAAGCTGGCGCCACTGCTCACCGTGATCGGCTCTGCCAAAGCCAAGCCCCCAGATGGTTCAGGCAAGGCCTGCAGCCCAGCCTCAGCCAGGGCTTCCACCCAGGGCAGGGCCGAGCCGTCCAGAATGGGAACCTCCTCGCCAGTCACCAGAATCTCGGCCTGGGTCACGCCGGTACCAGCCAAGGCCGCCAGCAGATGCTCCACCGTGGCCAGCCGGCGCTGATCCAGCTGCAGGGCCGTGCAGAGCCTGGTGTCCCGAACCTGGGCGGGCGTGAGCCTGCAAAGGCGCAACTGGGGAGCATCCAACCAGCCCACCCAGTAGCCAGGCCGGGCCGAAGGCTGGAGGCGTACTCGCGTCTCTACCCCGCTGTGCAGGCCCACGCCGTGACGTTCAACGGAGGCCTGGAGAGTCCAGGCTCCGGTGTAATCGGCGGGCCAAGACATCACTAGAACTTCCAGCCCACGCCGAGGTTGAAGCGCCAATCACTGGTGAACTCCTGGGTGGCCGCTTCCAGGCGCAGTGGACCGACCGGAGTGGTGACGATCAGGCCGATACCGGGGGAATAGCCCTCGCCCTTCTTGCCCAGCAACCCGCCGGGGTTCCCAGGAATGTCGCCCTGAGTGCCGAAGGTCGTCCCGGCATCAAAGAAAACTGAGCCGCTGATGATGCTGAAAATTGGGAAGCGGTATTCAATCGACGCCTCGGCGAAGCTCTTGCCTACGCCGAGATCGCAGTCGTAGTAACCCCGCACGGAGTTTCCGCCACCCAGACAGAAAGCCTCATAGGGCGGTATCTCGCTACCAATCAGGGTGCCTGCAGAAGCCTGGAAGGCGAGTGCTTGCTTGCAATCTTTAGCCTCACCCGGCTTGGGACGACAGCCCTTGAAGAGCTTGAGCCACTCCACAGGGATGAAGTGGGAAAAGCTGCCGCGCACCCGGTTAAAGGTCGGGGAGTTTTCACCGACGGACATGAACTGCTCCGTGCCCAGGCTCAAAAAATTGCCCTTAGTGGGATTACGGGGATCGTTAAGGGTGCTGTAGGTGGCTCCAACCCGGAAGCTCACCAGCTGGTTTTCCGAGGCGCAGTTGTAGGCCAGGCAGATCACCGAAGCAGCTCCACCAGCGGTAGTAAATGCACCAGGAACAGGATTACTTAAATTACCTACAACACCTCGAGAATATTTAGAACCCGAAAAATCCATGGGCGTCACCTCCTGACCGCCAAAGGACAGAATCAAGTTCCAGGGTGCTTTTTTATAAGGATTACCGCCATTGAGAGGCCGAACAAATTGAACGTTGGCGCCAATTCTTTGAATCGCTACCGTGTCGAAGTTTGTAGTACCGGTCCCTTGGTTTGGCCCCGGCAAAGCCGCTTCGTCAAATGAGGTGACAACATCAAAATCGGCACCACTTGTGTTCTGCAGACTTGGAGCGAAGCTATTTTCACTCTGAAACAACTGAGGAATCTCCCGACTGAAGAAGACCCGAGCCCGGAACGACGTGCGGTACTTGTTGTCCTTGAGCCAGGGATCGGTGAAGGTGATATCACCAAGTCCGCCGTACTGGCCGTAGGAAATATTGGTCCCGAGATCCCAGGCGCGACCGAACAGATTGCTGTCCTGCAACTGGATCTGACCGAACACCCCCTGGCTCTGGCTGTAGCCCAGACCACCGGAGATGGAGCCACTCGACTGCTCAACGATGCCGAGAACAATCACAACCTTGCCGGGCTCAGCCGGTACGGGCTTGAGGGTCACCTTGACATCGCTGAACAGACCGGTGCCATAGATGCGCTTGATGCCCTCCTCCAGCTCCCGACGGTTGAACACCTGACCTGGACGCAGGGAGACCTCCCGGCTCACGACCCAGGGCTTGGTCTTGCCCCGGATCGGCTCACCCTTGTCGTTGGTGGTCGAACCCTCCTTGTTGAGGAACTGCACCTCCACCCCTTCGACAGTGCCCTGACGCACCAGCAATTCCACCACCCCTTCCGGGCTGACCCGACTCGGTCCGGTGATCCGGGCCAGGGAATAGCCCTGATCGGCATACCAGCGCTGTAACTCCTGCATGCGGGTCTGCAGGGTGTTGAGGTTCAGGGTCTTGCCGTAATCCGCCACGAAGGTGTCCTGAACCACCTGCTCGGGCAATTTGAGGTCGAGCGAATCGAGCTTGACCTGCTGGAGAACGGGGTTGGCCACGACCACCACCACAAGGCGCACACCCAGGGGACCGTCAACAGGCTGGATCCGCACATCAGAGAACCAACCGCTGGCATAGATCGCAGAGAGATCGGTCTGCAGCTCGGTGCGGGTCACCCGCGAGCCCGGGGTTGCAGCCATGGCCGCATAGGCCGCCAATTCCAGCCGCTCCCGCTCGGGGTGGTCCTGGAGCCCTTCAATCACCACCTCGGCAATCAGCACCTTGGGCTCGGCCTTGGCCGCGGGCTCCTGCTCCTTGGCTGGGGCCTGGGTGGTGGGGGCCTGGGTGGTGGGGGGCTGGCCGGCTGGAGGGCTGGCCGGGTCAGCCAAAGGATTATCGGGCTGCTCGGAAACGGGCTTCTCGCCCGCGGGCGCCGGGCTGCCAGCGGGCTGGGCCAGGGCCGGAGTTGCCGAGAGCAGGGCAGCACCCACGAGGAGCCATGCAGCCTTCAAACCCAGCAAGCCAGCCATGAGAAGGGGGGGGGGGGACGGAGCGGACAGGCCGCAAATTCCGCTGACCTTACCGGTAGATCCGGGGTTCGGGACAGGCCCCTTGGACCCGTTTGAGGACCTCCCCGTAGGCCTCGACAACACCGCCCAGATCCTGGCGGAATCGGTCCTTGTCGAGAATCCGATCGCTGGCATCGGCCACGCTCCTGTCCCAGAGACGACAGGTATCAGGACTGATCTCATCCGCAACAACCAGTTCGCCGCCGGCGGTGAAGCCCAGCTCGATTTTGAAGTCCACCAATTGCAAGCCGATCCCGTCGAACAGGGTCAGCAATTCCCCGTTCACCCGGCGGGCAAGCGCTTCCACCAGACGGCGTTGCTCCGAGGTAACCAGGCCCAGAAGGTCCAGCCTGGCCTCCGTGAGCAGGGGGTCCCCATAGGCGTCGTCCTTGTAATAGAGATCCAGCAAAGGAGGCTCCAGGGATGTCCCCGGCTGGA
>JBEEKG010000080.1:0-5336 GCA_041168785.1 Cyanobacteriota bacterium | reverse complement strand
CCGGTGAGGTTGCTGGTGGTTCAACCCACCCCCTTTTGCAATCTCGATTGCGATTACTGCTATCTGCCGGATCGGGGTGATCGCACCCGGATGTCGTATGAGGTGCTGGAGGCGGCCGTGGCCCGGGTGCTGGACAGCCCCTATTTCGGGGGGGAGTTCACCTTGCTGTGGCATGCGGGCGAACCGCTCATGGTGCCGATTGCGTTCTACGACGAAGCCACCCAGCGGATCGGCCGGCTGTTGGCAGAGCGCGGCTTGCCCCCCACCACGATTGTGCAGTCGCTGCAGACCAATGCCACCGTGATCGATGCGGCCTGGTGCGACTGCTTCGAACGCAATCGCATCCATGTCGGTGTGAGCATGGACGGGCCCGCCTTCCTGCATGACGCCCACCGGGTCACCCGCACGGGTTTATCCACCCACGCGGCAGTCATGCGCGGCATCGACTGGTTGGCCCGGCGGCAGATTCCCTTTCAGGTGATCTGCGTGCTCACGGCGGATGCTCTCGACCATGCCGACGCCATCGCCGATTTCTGTCTCCAGCACGGCATCGTTGCGGTGGGCTTCAACATGGAGGAGACGGAGGGGGCGAACAGCCACTCAAGCCTCGATGCTGGCGGTGCCGCCCAGGCGGCCCTGGAGCAGCGCTATCGCGCCTTCATGGGGCGGCTGTGGCAGCGCAGCCGCGAGCAGCCTGGCCGTCTGTGCATCCGCGAATTTGACGGCATCGCCAGCATTGCCTGCAGCCAGGCGCGCATGGCGCAAACCGACATGAACACGCCGTTTGTGATCGTCAACGTCGATGCCAAGGGCCAGGTGTCCACCTTCGATCCCGAATTGCTATCCGTGAAGACAGCCGAGTACGGCGACTTCTCCTTCGGCAATGTGCTCGAGGACAGCTTGGCGTCGCTGGCGGGCACCGAGAAGTTCCGCCGGGTAGCGGCCGAAATCCGTGCTGGGGTGGAGCTGTGCCGCGCCAGCTGCGAGCACTTCGGGCTGTGTGGTGGTGGCACCGGCAGCAACAAGTACTGGGAGCACGGCCGCTTTGACTGCACCCAGACCCAGCATTGCCGCTACCGCATTCAGTTGGTGGCCGATGTGGTGCTTGAGGGCCTGGAGCAGGAGTTGGGCCTGACGGCTTGATCTTCCGGCGATGCGGAGGCTGATGGTCTGCGCGGGATGATCAACCACGAACCTGCCCTGGCACCTGCCCCATGCTGCGCATTGCCCAAACCCTGAACGGCCAGTTGCTGGCAGCCATGGAGCGGGCCTTCCCGGCAGCGGCTGAGGGAGCCCGTGCGGCAGGTCAGTCTTTCGATCCCCAGCTGGCGCCGGCCACCAAGCCGGAGTTCGGCGATTTCCAGGCCAATGGGGCCCTGCCGCTGGCCAAACCCCTGGGCCAGCCGCCCCGGTCTATTGCCACCGCGATCGTGGAGCAATTGGCGGCCGATCCCGCCTTTGACCAGCTCTGCGAGCCGCCCCAGATTGCCGGCCCCGGCTTCATCAACCTCACCCTGCGGCCCGAGCGGCTGGCTGCAGAGCTGCAGGCGCGGCTGGGGGATCCGCGCCTGGGTGTGCCGGCGGTGGAGCCGCAAGCGCCGGTGATCGTGGACTTTTCCAGCCCCAACATCGCCAAGGAGATGCACGTGGGGCACCTGCGCTCCACGATCATTGGCGACTCCCTGGCGCGGGTGTTGGAGTTTCGCGGCCACCCGGTGCGGCGGCTCAACCATGTGGGCGATTGGGGCACCCAGTTTGGAATGCTGATCACCCACCTCAAACAGGTGGCGCCCGAGGCCCTCACCACCGCCGACGCGGTGGACCTGGGCGATCTGGTGGCCTTCTACCGCCAAGCCAAACAGCGTTTTGACGACGACGAGGCTTTTCAGACCACCTCGCGGGAGGAGGTGGTGAAGCTGCAGGGCGGCGATCCGGTGTCGCTGAAGGCCTGGGGCCTGCTCTGCGATCAGAGCCGGCGTGAGTTTCAGAAGATCTACGACCGGCTGGACATCGCCTTGTGCGAGCGCGGCGAATCGTTCTACAACCCCTGCCTGGCCGGCGTTGTGGCCGATCTGGAGGCGTTGGGCCTGCTGGTGGTAGACGACGGGGCCCGCTGCGTGTTCCTCGAGGGGGTGAGCGGTAAGGACGGCAAGCCCCTGCCGGTGATCGTGCAGAAGAGCGATGGCGGCTTCAACTACGCCACCACCGATCTGGCGGCGATCCGCTACCGCTTCGCTGTCGTGCCCGGCGGCGATGGTGCCCACCGCGTGATCTACGTCACCGATGCCGGCCAGGCCAACCACTTCGCCGGGGTGTTCCAGGTGGCGCGGCGCGCCGGCTGGATTCCCCTCCACGGCAGCGTGGAGCACGTCCCCTTTGGTTTGGTGCAGGGGGAAGACGGCAAGAAGCTGAAAACCCGCGCCGGCGACACCGTGCGGTTGCGGGATCTGCTGGATGAGGCGGTGGAACGGGCCGAGGCCGACCTCCGCCGGCGCCTCGCCGAGGAAGAGCGCACCGAAGACGAGGCCTTCATCCAGCACGTGGCCACCACCGTGGGTCTGGCGGCCGTGAAGTATGCCGATCTCAGCCAGAACCGCACCACCAACTACCAGTTCAGCTTTGACCGCATGCTGGCGTTGCAGGGGAATACGGCCCCCTATCTGCTCTACGCAGTGGTGCGCATCGCTGGCATTGCCCGCAAGGGCGGCGATCTGCAGTTCGGCGGCCCTGCCGCACTTACCTTCACGGAACCCCAGGAGTGGGCCCTGGTGCGGGAACTGCTCAAGCTCGATGGTGTGATCGCCGAAGTGGAAGAGGAGTTGCTGCCCAATCGGCTGTGCACCTATCTGTTCGAGCTCAGCCAGGTGTTCAACCGCTTCTACGACCAGGTGCCGGTGCTCAAAGCCACAGATCCCGCCCGCAGTTCCAGGCTGGCCCTCTGCCGTCTCACCGCCGACACCCTCAAACTGGGGTTGGGTTTGTTGGGCATTCCCACGTTGGAGCGGATGTGATGGAGCCGCAGCAACCTGCCATGGGGCCCTTGCCGCCAGTTCGCCCGGAGGTGGAATGCCTCAAGGCCTACAGCGCTCCGCTGGAAGGCCGGCGGGGCCTGCTGCGACTCGACTTCAACGAAAACACCGTGGGGCCGAGCCCCCAGGTGGTGGAGGCGATCCGCGCCATCCCCGCCGATCAGTACGCCGTCTATCCCGAGTACGACGGGCTGGGGGAGGCAGTGGTAGCCAATCTCGCGGCAACCGGCCTGGGCCAGCCGCTCACCCCAGCGCAGATCGGCCTCTTCAACGGCGTCGACGCAGCACTGCACGCCCTCTTTCATGCCTACGGCGACCGTGGAGAAACGTTGCTCACCACATCGCCAACCTTCGGCTACTACACCCCTTGTGCCCAGATGCAGGGGATGGCGATCGAGGCGATTCCCTACCGGATGCCCGATTTCCTGTTTCCCCTGGAGGAGATCCGCGCTGCCTTGCAGGCAAGGGGGAGTGAAGGCCAGTCCGATGGGCGGGCGCCACGCATCTTGCTGATCTGCAATCCCAACAACCCCACCGGCACTCGCCTGGCCCCGGAGCCGATCCTGGAGCTGGCCGCGGCGGCCCCGAGCACCCTGGTGGTGGTGGATGAGCTCTACGAGGCCTTCACGGGAGACAGCGTGCTCCCGGTGGCCAACTTTGCAGCGACGCCGAACCTGCTGGTGTTGCGCTCCCTGGCTAAGACGGCGGGCTTGGCCGGTCTGCGCATTGGTTTTGCGATCGGTTCCGCGGCGGTGGTGGATCGGATCAGCCGCGTCACCGGCCCCTATGACATCAACAGCTTTGCGGTGACAGCGGCCCACGCGGCCCTGGCTGATCAGCCCTATGTGGACGGGTATGTGGCCGAGGTGCTGCGGGCTCGCGAGTGGCTGGTGCAACAGCTGGTTCAGGCTGGGGTGCGCCACCACGCCGAAGGGGGCAATTACCTGCTGATCTGGCCCGATCTGCCACCTGGGGAGGTGGAGCAGCGACTACGGGACGGCGGCATCCTGGTGCGCTCGATGGCCGGCAAGCCGTTGATCGAGGGTTCCCTGCGGGTGAGCATCGGCACTACAGAGCAGATGCGGCGCTTCTGGGCTGCCTACGCAGCCATCGAGGTGCGTTAGCGCATCACCTCGATCACCATCCCTTCGCCCAGCTTGCCCGGCAGGCTGAGGCTGCGGCCGCTGCGCTTCACCGGGGTGCCGGCCATGGCGTCGAGGAAGGGCTGCACGGTGGTCTGGTCGCAGTCCTTGGGGGTTTTGCCGGTGACGTATTGCACCGGGATTACCCGGCGGGGCTTGAGCTCGCGCACGACCTCGGCGGCCTCGGCACCCGTGTACACCTTGGCGCCGCCCCCCACGCCAATGATCAGCACGTCGGGGCGGCCCAGCATCACCTTGTCGGAGGGGCTGAGCTTGGCCGCTGTACCGCCCAAGTGGGCAATGTCGAGGCCGCCCTGTTTCCACCGCCACAGCGTGGATTGGCCGAACCGGCGGCCGTTGACCCGATCGTGGGGACCGGCGATGCCTTCGATCGCCAGGCCTCCCACCTTGTAAGAACCCGGTTCCACCAGCATCTTGCCGCGGGCCACGGGTGCTCCCTCATCGAGTAGGCGGCTGCTGGCCAGCACCACCGTGGCACTGACACGCGGCTCGACTAGGCCACTGGCGCAGGCCACGGCCTTGAACGGGTTGACCAGCACGGAGGCACCGCCGCCGCTGATCAGCAGGGCGCTGTGGCCGTAGCTGGTGATCGTGACACCAGTGCCGGCCAGGGCCGGACTGGCGGCCAGCAGGGCGGTGCCCAGGCCAAGAGAGCTCAGGCTGAGAGCGCCGAGGGTGGGCAGCAGACGCATGGTGGGGCGGCAGTCGGCGTGACGTTAACCCAGCTGGGAGGGGCTGCTGGCCTGCTGGAGGAAGTTGGCGAGCAGCGCATGGCCCTGCTGGGTGAGCACACTCTCGGGGTGGAACTGCACCCCCTGGAGGTGGGGGAAGGTGCGGTGCCGCAGCCCCATGATCGTGCCGTCCTCCAGCCAAGCGGTGATCTCGAGGCAGTCGGGCAGCGATTCGCGCTCGGCGATCAGGCTGTGGTAGCGGGTGGCGGTGAGGGGGTTGGGCAGGCCCTCGAACACGCCTTGGCCACTGTGGTGCACCGGTGAGGTCTTGCCGTGCATCAGCTCCTTCGCCCGCACCACCTTGCCGCCATACACCTGGGCGATCGACTGGTGGCCCAGGCACACCCCCAGGGTCGGGATGGTGGGGCTGAGCTCCCGCAGGACTTCAAGGCACACCCCCGACTGAACTGGAT
>JBEEKG010000079.1:0-2780 GCA_041168785.1 Cyanobacteriota bacterium | reverse complement strand
TGGGCTCGGATGAGGACCCGAAAGCCGTGGCCATGGACAAGGCCATGGACCGCGAAGACCAGAACTTCGTGATCGAAGCGGCCTACCGCCAGATCTTCTTCCACGCCTTCAAGGTCGACCGCGACCGCACCCTCGAGTCCCAACTGCGGGACGGCCAGATCACGGTGCGCGAGTTCATCCGCTCGCTGTGCCTGTCAGACACCTTCAACCGCAGCTTCTACACGCTCAACAGCAACTACCGGGTGGCCCGTCACCTGGTGGAGAAGCTGCTGGGCCGGCCCACCCACGGCAAGTCCGAAGAGATCGCCTGGTCGGCGGTGCTGATGACCCGCGGCGTCCGCGGCATGGTGGACGACATCCTCGACAGCCAGGAATACCTCGAAGCTTTCGGCTACGACACCGTTCCCTACCACCGCAACCGGGTGGTGGGCTCCCGTGACCTGGGCGAGACCCCGTTCAACCTCACCAGCCCCCGCTACGAGGCCTACTACCGCGGCATCCTGGGCTTCCCCCAGGTGGTGTACACCGGTGGCCCCGCCAAGAGCATTCCGGCCCGGTCCCGCCAGCGCCGCGGCGGCTTCCCCGAGGACTATCTGCCCTGGGTGCGCAACCTGCCGGCCCTGCGCAGCCAAGGTGGCGCATCCGGCAACACCAGCATGGATTACCTGTCCAAGGTGCCCTACCGCAGCATTGGCCGCTGAGGCCAGTCGCAGTGCTGATTTCAGGCGGCCCCCGGGCCGCCTTTTTTATGGCCGCTCCGGCGCTCTGGTGGTCAGTGGATGCTGACGGCTGGCGGCAAAGCCGACCGGGGATGGGAAAGTCGATCACACTGATCCCAAAAGAAATCTGTCGCTGTGACCCAGGCACTCACCTCCTTGGCCCGCATGACCCTGCGGCAGCTCCGCCAGGTCGCCAGCGACCTGGGCGTGAGCCTTTACAGCCGCAAATCCAAGGACGAACTGCTGGATGCCATCAACCAGCGGCAGGACGACACACCCCGAAGCCTCAAGGCAATTGAGGCCGAGCTCGCCCCCGCTCCCCGCCCCGGTTCGGCCAACACCAATGTGGTGTTCCTCCCCCGCGACCCGCAGTGGGCCTACGTGTTCTGGGAGATCTCCGAATCCGATCGGAGCCAGGCCCTGGCCTCCGGGGCCTCCCAGCTCTGCCTACGGGTGGCCGATGTGACCGGTCTGGCAGGAGGCTCCTCCCACCCCCACACCCTGCAGGAAGTGGTGGTGGATAGCTATGCCACTGAGTGGTATCTGCCGGTGCCGCTGAGCGACCGTGATTACCGGGTCGAACTGGGTTACCGCAAGGGATCGGGCGGCGGCTGGATTTCTCTGGCGTTCTCGTCGGTGGCCCGGGTGCCGGCCCTCCACCCCAGCGAACAGATCCTGGATCAGTTCGTGCCCTTCTCGCTGGACACCGCCCCCACCGCCCTGCCCACGCCGATGGAGCCGGCCGATTCCGGCCTGCACGAGCGCCTGTACCAAACCGCGACCGCCCGCTGGCGCCGTTTGGGCCGTGGTTCCGAGGCCTTCCACGAGCTGGAAGAGGCCGGGATCGATACCAGCGAACTCAACGCCTCCGGTGCCGGTCTCTGGGCCAGCGGTCGCAACGAGTCTGGCCGGGGCGGCGTGGCGTCCCGGCAACGCTCCTTCTGGCTGGTGGCTGACGCCGAACTGATCGTCTACGGCGCCACCGATCCTGCGGCACGCCTCACCATCGGCGGCGAAGAGGTGCCCCTCTCCGCCGACGGCACTTTCCGGGTGCAGGTGCCGTTCCGCGATGGCCAGCAGCTCTACCCGATCGAAGCCGTGGCGGCCGATGGGGAGCAGAAGCGCAACATCACCCTGGAGTTCAGCCGCTCCACCCCGGAAGACAACAGCAACCCCGCCGACAAAGCGGTGAACGAGTGGTTCTGAACACCGCCATGGGTCTCAAGCGGACGGTCGTCGCCCTCACCCCCATGGCGGGGGCCCTGGCCTTTCCCCTGATCGTGCCGGTGGTGTTGGTGCGCCTCGGCCTCCCGGCCGCCATGCTCAGCGCTGTGTTGATCGGCACCGCCTGGTTTGTGGTGATGCTGCGCAGCGCCGAAATGCCCGGCCACCACTGATTCAGCCAGGCCCCGTCCGAGCATCTGTGGGAACCCTGAAGGGCGCCGCTTCCGGGTCCCATCAGCAACCGTCATCCCCGCAACGCCGCTCGTTCGTCATTGGGCTGGTCAGCCCTGCTGGGTGTGGTGATCAGCGGCTGCACTGCTGAGGCCCAGCTGCTGGGTCAGCCCGCCCAGCCCAAGCCCATGCCCGAGGGCATCGAGCTGGCCTTCAATCACCGCGAAACGAGCCGCTACCGCAGCCCGATCAGCGGCCAATGGCGCCAGGGGGACGATCTCGAGGCGTTCGTGTTGGCAAGCATCCGCGCGGCCCGGCGGGAAATCCTGGTAGCGGTGCAGGAGCTCTCGCTGCCGCAGGTGGCCGAGGCCCTGGCGGTGCGGCACCGGGAGGGGCTGACGGTGAAGGTGGTGCTGGAAAACACCTACAGCACCCCCTGGAGCCAGGAGCACCCAGCCGATCTGGCACCCCATCAGCGCACCCGCCATGAGCAGCTGAAGGCCCTGGGCTGGGGCGATGCGGTGGCGATCCTGCAACGGGCCGGCGTGCCCCTGATCGACGACACCGCCGATGGCAGTGCCGGCAGCGGCCTCATGCACCACAAGTTCATGGTGGTGGACCGGGCCGTGGTGGTGACCGGCTCGGCCAATTTCACCCCCTCCTGCA
>JBEEKG010000078.1:0-21378 GCA_041168785.1 Cyanobacteriota bacterium | reverse complement strand
GGGAAAAGGTCCCGGTAGTTGGGGCTGGCTGCATCCAGGTTGAACACCGTGGCCTGACCTTCAAAGCGGAAGATCGAGCCGTAGACATTTGGCTTACCCAGCAGCACGCAGGCGTCGTTCACCAGGTAGCGGGTGGGGAAGTTGTCCGTGCCATCGCAGACGAGGTCGTACGGGCGAATGATCTCCAGGGCGTTCTCACTGGTGAGCGCCGTTTCATAGAGATCCACCTGGCAGTGGGGGTTGATCTCGAGGATGCGCGCCTTGGCCGATTCGATCTTGGGCTTGCCCACCCAGCTGGTGCCGTGGATCACCTGACGCTGCAGGTTGGAATGGTCCACCACATCGAAATCGACGATGCCGATGCGGCCCACACCAGCGGCGGCCAAATAGAGCAACAGCGGCGAACCCAAACCACCCGTGCCCACGCACAACACGGACGCTGCCTTGAGGCGCTTCTGCCCCTCCATGCCCACCTCGGGCAAGATCAGGTGCCTGGCAAAACGGGCCACCTCATCGGGGCTGAGTTGAACGCCGCTGGTATCGGGAGGAAGCATGGCCGCTGGGATCAGCTCTCCATTGTCCATGGCAGGCGCTGCGGCCGGGCTGGCGGCTCCAGGATCCACCAGCCGAGCAGCGGCCGAGCCTGGTCCACCCCCTGATCCTGACTGCCGGCGCCAAGGATCACCATCAGCGCCGGCAACGCACTGAGACGGCGGTCACTGGCGGAGGGCACGGCCTCGCTGGTGGGGTGGCTGTGGGCCGAGCCCAACAGCTCCATCCCCCGCTCACGCCCCCACTTCTGAGCCAGCAACTGCTCACGGGGATCAATCGCGAAGTAGCGGCAGCGTTCATCCGGCACCGGCCAGACATTGCAGCAGGGCCAAACCCAGTCCAGACGCCAGACATCCCCGAGCCGCTGACCGAGCAACAGGGCACACCCTTCCTGCGGCCCAGCACACGCGAGGATCTGGCGCAGAACGGTGAGCAGGCGGTGACCTGCCAGGAGCTGCACTGGCGGTTGGCGGGACACACCGATACCTTATGAAGCAATCCAAACACCTGCCCCTCTCTGCGGTCCATGAGCGATACCACCCCCGACGCGGCTGAGCAGGGCACTGCCACTGAACCTGCCACTGGAGTGGAGACCGGTGCGACCTCCGGGCACACCGACGTCAGCTTCACCGAGCGCTACAGCGAGATTCTGGCCAAGGTGAATTCCACCCTCGACCAGGTGGACTGGAGCCAGATGGGCCGGATCGGCAAGGCCACTGGCGTGATCGTGGCCGTCATCGTGGCCCAGATCTTGATCAAGGGCGTTCTGGACACCATCAACCTGCTGCCTGTGGTCCCCGGCCTGCTGGAGCTGCTGGGTCTGGTGGTTGTGGGCCAGTGGAGCTGGCAGAACCTCACCACCAGCGAGAAGCGCGGTGCCGTGGTGGCGAAGGTCCAAAACCTGCGCAACGAATACCTGGGCTAGGCCAGCAGGTCGTTGATCGAGGCCTGGGCCTGACGGAGGTAGTCACCTCCGAACAGGTTGGCGTGGTTGATCAGGTGATACAGGTTGTACAGGGCAACCCGCTTCGCCGCCCCGGGCTCCAGGGGCCATGTCCCGACATAGCCCTCGAAAAAGGCCGGCGGGAATCCGCCGAACAGCTGGGCCATCGCCAGATCCACCTCCCGATCCCCCCAGTAGCAAGCGGGATCGAAGATCGCAGCGGCTCCGTCTGCTAGTAGGCCGGCATTGCCGCTCCAGAGATCCCCGTGAACGAGCGCCGGCTGGCAGCAGTGGCCGGCCAGCCACTGGGGCAGTCGCTCCAGCAAAAGCTGCCCCCCCTGCAGGGGGTGGCCACCCCTGGCCGCCCGGTCCAGCTGGGGGGCCAGGCGGCATTCGGCGAAGAACGGCCCCCAGTCCTGGCACCACCGGTTGATCTGGGGTGCAGAACCGATGAAGTTGTCAGCGGCCCAGCCATAGCCCGCGGCCGGGGCGTTGGCGGCGCTGGAGCGGTGCAACCCGGCCAGGCCTTGACCGAGCCGGAACCAGGACTGGCGAGCAGCGACACCCCCAAGCCGGCCGCCCAAGTTGAGCCAGCCCAGCACCAGCACGGCCTGCTCACCCGCCACTCCCCAGGCCAGGGGCTCGGGAATCACCAGCCCCGGAGGGGCATGGGACGCCAGGGCCCGCAGCCCCAGCACCTCCGCCTCCAGCAGGGGGAGTCGGGCAGCGGTGTTGGTCTTGGCAAAGGCCAGCCCACCGCCGGCCAGCTCAAGCCGCCAGGCCCGATGGATGCAGCCCCCTCCCACCGGTGACCAGCCCACCAGGTCCTGGCCCAGATGGCGTTGCAGCCAGCGGACGAGGCACTCGGGTGGGTCAGGCGCCATGGCGCGGGCCGCTCAGGCGCCTGCCAGCATGCCGGGATGCAGGAACGCAGCGATGTGGTGGTGGTGGGAGCGGGCATCGCCGGCCTCACTGCCGCGGCCCTGCTCGCTAAAGCAGGCCTGCAGGTGCAGCTGCTGGAAGCCCACCACCAGAGCGGCGGCTGCGCCGGCACCTTCCGCCGCGGGGCCTACACCTTTGACGTGGGAGCAACCCAGGTGGCAGGGCTGGAGCCCGGCGGCATCCATGCCCGGATCTTTCAACACCTGGGGGTGGATGCACCCCTGGCCAGCCCGCTGGATCCCGGCTGCGTGGTGGATCTGGGCGATGGCAGCCCTCCGGTGCAGCTCTGGCGCGACCCCCAGCGTTGGCAGGCGGAACGGCGCGCCCAGTTCCCCGGCAGTGAACGCTTCTGGCAGCTGTGTGCAGCCCTGCACCGGGCCAACTGGGCCTTCGCTGCCAGAGATCCGGTGCTGCCCCCCCGCCATCCCTGGGATCTGGCCCAGCTGATCGGGGCCCTGGGCCCGGCCAACCTGGTCAGCGGGGTGCTGGTGGGATCCACCATCGCCGACCTGTTGCATCTCTGCGGCGCCGCGGGCGATGCCCGACTGCGGCGCTTCCTCGACCTGCAGCTGAAGCTGTACTCCCAGGAACCCGCAGACCGCACCGCCGCCCTCTACGGCGTCACCGTGCTGGCCATGGCCCAGGAGCCCCTGGGGCTCTTTCATCTGCAGGGCTCGATGCAGAGCCTGGCCAACGCGCTCGAGCAAGGGCTGCACCAGGCCGGCGGCCAGTTGCTCACCCGCCACCGGGTCACCGCCCTGCATCGGGAACCTGGACCCGCTGGAGCGGAGGCTCCATCCTGGCGAGTGGAGGGCATCGGGCCCGGTGATCGGGCCTTTGCCCTGCACGCCCGCGACGTGGTGTTGGCCCTCCCCCCCCAGACCCTGACCAGCCTGCTGGGGCCCGCCATTCCCGAGCGCTACAAGCGGCGGCTGAACGCCTTGAACGAACCCTCCGGCGCCCTGGTGCTGTACGGGGCCGTAGCCCGCCGCGACCTGCCGCCCCAATGCCAGGCCCACCTGCAACGGGCCTGGGAGGACCCGGGTTCCCTGTTCGTGTCCGTGAGCCGGGAGGGGGATGGCCGGGCACCCCACGGAGAAGCCACCGTGATCGCCAGTGTGTTCACCGAGGCAAAGCCCTGGTTCGGTCTCAGCCCGGAGGCCTATGCCGCCCGCAAGGCCAGCGTCCAGGCCGGCATGGAACGGGGGCTGCGGACCTTGCTGCAGCTGCCTGAGAACCCCTGGCTGCATTGCGAAACCGCCACCCCCCGCGGGTTTGAACGCTGGACCGGGCGCCCCTTCGGCTACGTGGGCGGCCAGGGACAACACCCGAGCCGGTTCGGCCCGTTCGGTCTGGCCAGCCGAACTCCCTTGCCAGGGTTGTGGATCTGCGGCGATGGGATCTACCCCGGTGAGGGCACCGCCGGGGTGAGTCTCTCGGCGCTGATGGCCAGCCGTCAGGTGCTGGCGGCCCGCGGACGGTCCCTGGAGCTGGCCTAGAGGAACTCGGGCCTCAGCTCCTGGCAAGCCTGGAGGGTCTGCTGGAGCGCAGCCCAGTCCGAGTGCTGAATCTGGAGCTCGAGCTGGTCGAGGGCCCGGCGGTAGTCGGCCACTGCCGCCAGCACGGCAGACCGGTTGCAGCGAGCCATCAGGGTGCCGAGCTCCGGATTGCCCCCACCCACCCGGGTGGTGTCGGCAAAGCCACTCGAGGCCAGCCGACGCCTCAGGGCGGGATCGCCTTCGGCCCCGGCGGCAGCTTGCAACAGGGCCGCGCCCACCAGCACCGGCAAATGGGAGATCAGCGCCACGGCCTGGTCATGGGCCGCCGATTCGCAACACAGCCAGGCGGCGCCCACGGCTTCCGCAAGACCCTGCACCGCCTGCAGAGCCTCAAGGTCGGTGGAGGAGTCGGGAGTCGCCACCCAGGGCCTGCCCAGAAACAGCCCCCGCTGGCCAGCATCCACCCCAGCCTGGGCGGTACCAGCCATCGGATGGCTCGCCACAAAGCGCGGTACCAGACCCGACCAGCAGGCCAGCACCGGGGCCTTCACCGAACCCACGTCCGTCACCACCGCCTGCGGCGGCAGGGCCGCCACCAACTCGGCAGCCGGCGCCAGCAGCCGATCGAGGGGCAGGGCCAACACCACCAATCCACAGGGGGCCAGCACGCCGGGGTCGGTGCTGACCGCACTGGCCAGTCCCCGCTGACGGGCCCGCTCGGCGGTGGACTCGCGGTGCACCAGGGCGCGCACCTCGACGCCGAGGTGCTGCAGATCCAGGCCTAGGGAGCCACCGATCAGGCCCAGACCCACGATCCCCACGGGACGCTGGCACCACGGGGCCGTCGGGTCGAAGCCAAGCGCAGGACCATCAGACGCCGGGGGCGAGGGCACGGGCATGGACGTCATCGGGGCAGAGGAGCCATGCAGCCAGCTTCCTACGATTTGGGTCCGTTGGAGGCCTGGGAATGCTCGAAGCCCGCGCCCACCAGCAACTCAAGGCCCTGCTGGAGCGCGAAGGCGGCGAGCCCTGGCCCCACCACCTGAGCCTGAGCCGGCTGGTGGCCCGCAGCCTGCGCCGCAGCGACCACACCCTGGTACGGCTGGCACCGGGCTGTGAACCGAGTTGGTGGATCAGCCTGCTGGTACCCCTGGCCCTAAGCGAATGCCCGCTGGCCGTGGTGGTGAGCGAAGCCCAGCGGCAACGGCTGCTGCAGGTGGAGCTGCCCCGGCTGGGACGGGCCGACCCGAGCCTGGCCTTGCCCTGCTTCGAAGGTGACCATCCGCCCAACAATGCCCGCGTCTGGCTGCTCAACCATCGCCAACTGGTCGGGGCCTGGCAGCGGGGAACGCTGGGGGAGCGGCAGCTGGTGATCCCGGAGGCGGAACACCTCGATGCCCTGCTGCGCCAGGCGCTGGAGGTGGTGGTAACGCCCCAGCACTGGGACCAGTTGCGCCGGGCCCAGCCTGCGGCGGAGGCCAGCCTGCTGGCGTTGCACGAGCGGCTCAGCCGCCAGGTGCTGAGCCATCCCCGCAACCCCAACCATCTGGTCGGCCTCGCCCCGGAAGACGAGGCGCCCCTGCGGCACCTGCTGCAGCTGCTGAGCCCCCTGCCCTCTCCGTGGCCGGCCTGGCTGGCCGCCCATGGAGAGGGCTGGACCAGCTGGGCCCGGGTGAATGCCGAGATGCTGCAGTGGCAACTGCACCGCCAACCCCTGGAGCCTCTCGGGGTGTTGCGCGGCCTGCTGGAGCAGCGTGGGGCGGTGGTCCTGGGCCAGCTGGCCAGTGCCCGGGCCGCCGTCGGCCAGCCCCAACCCGCCCTCGAGTTGGGGTTCAAGCCGGATGTGAGCGTGTCCCTGGGGGATCCCCCCCTGGCCGATCCCCTGCCGCTCTATGCCCCGCTACGCCAACCGCTGCCGAACAGCCCCCACTACGGCCAGCACCTGCTGGAGCAGGGCCGGCGACTGGTGCTGGGCCAGACGGGGCTCACGCTCGTGCTGCTCGATGACGATGGATTGCGCCTGGGACTCACCAGCGGACTGGCGGCGGAGTTTGGCAGCCGGGTGGTGCACGAGAGCACCGCACCGGAGGGCAATGGTGTCATTTGCGCTCGCTGGGATTGGTGGCTCACCCAGCAGCAGCGGCTCCCCTTGCCCAGCCAGATCGTGGTGGGGCTGCTGCCGATCGCCAGCCTGGAGGACCCCCTCACGGCAGCCCGGGTACTGGCCCTCCGCCAAGGGGGGCGTGACTGGTTTCGGGAGTGCCTCCTTCCCGATGGGCTGACTCGCCTGCAACTGGGGGTGGCTGGCCTGAGGCGCCAAGGGGGGCGGCTAGCAGTGCTGGACGGACGCCTGCGGGGCCGGAGCTGGGGCCAGCAAGTGCTCCATGCCCTCGAACCCTGGGTGAGCCTCAGCCGCTTGCTACCTCATTAGCGTGGGTCATTGACGCACCACACGAGTCACCAAGGAGATGGGGGAAGCCAAGCGACGCAGCATTCAGGGACTGCCGCCCAAAGTGATCAAGCCAGAGCGCCGCGACCAGGTCGACACCTCGCCGCGGATCGCCCCCTGGCTGCCTCTGACCCGCAACCAGGCGGATCGCTTTGTCGCCCTCACCACCAAAGGAGCCTGGGTGGGCATTGGAGCACTTGTGCTCTTCTGGCTGACGGTGCGCTTCATCGGACCTGCCGCCGGCTGGTGGACGCTGTCCGACGGCTGAGCCGCCGAAATCTGAAGAAAACATTATGATCGGCGGGATTCCGGGGTGCCGCCGTGTTTCCGCGTCTTGCCGAGCAATACCGATCGGTGGTTCACGACCTAGTGATGAGCCTCCAGGCCCTGGCCAAAAGCCTGCAAGACCGGAACATCGCCGCCACCTGCTACATCTGTGGCGACGGCCGCGACGGTCACGGCGCCTCCTTCGTGGCCAACCTGGATGCCAATCACATGGTTCGCTTTCTGGTGTCTGATTTCGGCATCAGCTGGGTGGAGTCCAGGGACGGCCATGAACTGGTGAAACTGGAGGGCGCCGAAGCCATCCAGGAACTGCAGCGGGTGGCCCAGGTGCTCCAGAGCCCAGCCCCATCCCCCAAACCCCGGGGCGAGACATCCCTCGCCCCGACGGCCCGAGCGAAGGGAGCCTTCACCCGGCCCTGAGGCGACGCCTGACTGACAACGGCTAGCGATTCAGCTCGCCACCGGCAGTTCCTCCACTGCGTCAGCGCCCGAATCAGCCAGCACAGCGGTACTGACAGCGGCCTTGGCCGCAGCCGCCAGCGGCTTCATTGAGTTGGCCGTCACCTCGGAGCCCTCCTTGAGCTTCTGGCGCGTGAGTTGCTCAATCACCTCCGCCTGCTCCGGGTTCTGCTCCAACCAGACGATGGTGTTGTCCCGGCCCTGACCGATGTTGTCCCCCTCGTAGCTGTACCAGGCCCCCTTGCGGACCACCACGCCGGTTTCTTCAGCCAGGTCGAGCAGGCAGCCCAGGGTGCTGATGCCGCGGCCGAACAGGATGTCGAACTCCGCGATGCGGAACGGCGGTGCCACCTTGTTCTTGGCCACTTTGACCTTGGCGCGGATGCCGTACTCCTCCGTACCACGCTTGAGGGTCTGGATCCGGCGAATGTCGAGACGCACCGATGCATAGAACTTGAGGGCGTTGCCACCGGTGGTGGTTTCCGGGTTGCCGTAGGTGACGCCGATCTTCTGCCGCAGCTGGTTCAGGAAGATCACGGTGCAGCCGGACTTGCCGATGTTGCCGGTGATCTTCCGCATCGCCTGGCTCATCAGCCGGGCCTGGCTCCCCACCGCCAGGTCGCCCATCTCACCCTCAATCTCGGCCCGCGGCGTCAGGGCTGCCACCGAGTCGACCACGACGATGTCAACGGCGGCGGAACGGACCAACTGGTCCACGATTTCCAGGGCCATCTCGCCGGTGTCGGGCTGGGAGACCAGCAAATTTTCGATATCGACGCCGAGGGAGGCCGCATAGACGGGATCCAGGGCATGCTCGGCATCAACAAAGGCCGCCACGCCACCGCGCTTTTGCACCTCGGCAATGGCGTGCAGGGTGAGGGTGGTCTTACCAGAGCTCTCCGGGCCGTAGACCTCCACCACGCGCCCCTTGGGGTAGCCGCCACCGAGCGCCAGGTCGAGGGTGAGGGCACCGGTGGACACGGTTTCAACCCGCATGCGGGAGGCATCCCCCAGGCGCATGATCGATCCCTTGCCGAAGTTGCGCTCGATCTGGTTGAGCACCAGACCCAGCGCCTTGTCACGCTCGGCGGAGGCCCGAGCATCCGCTGCCGCAGACGAACCGGCGGCGGGGGTGCGGGAAGCGGAAGGAGAAGGAGACACGGAAGAACGGGCGGTGGAAGTGGTGGACGCGGTTGCGGACGGCGTTGCGGAAGGCGTTGGGGAGGGGGTTGCGGACGGTTTGGTCGACGGGGTTGCGGAATCGGCAGGCATGGCAGCGATCGGAAGCAATGGGACAGGCCGTGGCGCGGACCCCGCTGGGGAGCCATCCTGCGACCTCTGAGCAACAAGTGCCACCAAACGGGGCCGGCGTACCAACCGCGCATAGTACGGGCGTACTCTACCCGACTAGGGCCATTGCGCCAGGGGGGCTGCAAAGCGCTCCGGGGTGAGCCAGGCGATGGTGGGAGGCAGGCCGTCGCCATCACGGGGCCCCAGATATCCCCAGCTCACCAGGAAGCAGCGCACCGCCGCCAGCCGGGGATCCGCCCGCACCGTCTCCAGCGTGGGACGACGATCTTCGATGAACCAGAGCGGCCGCCCCTCCGCCAACAACGTCCGCAACACTTCAGGCTTGCTGCCCTGCTCGTGGCCGAATAGGGCCCTCGGCTCCAGCCCCGCCGCTGCCAGGAGCCGGGAGGCGAACGCGGCGCCCTTGGTGGTGAGCACGGCCCAATCAGCCCCTTCATGGGCCAACCGGTCCAGGCGTTCCTTCACCCCGGGATACAACCGGTGCCGAGCCAACCAGGCCGCCGGATCGGTGGCGATGGCCATTGAGCGCACCTGCTCCAACTGCCGCTGCAGCGGATCGGCCGCCCAGCCCCAGCGCGCCAGCGCCCTGGGCAAGGCCGCGTCGTAATCAGCCAGCAGGGCCTCCCAATCGAGATCGGCCCGCCCCAGCTCCGCCGCCATCAACACCATCTCCCAACCCTTGTGAATCAGGGGCCTCAGCTGGGCAAAGCCGGCAGGGGCCTCCTCGGGGAGCTGCAACGCGGGGGCGAGCTGCAGGGCCGCCTCCCGGGCCGACCACCAGTACTCCGGCATTCCATCCACCAGCACACCATCGAAGTCGAAAACCAGCAGGGGGGCCGGATCGGCAGACATGGTGAAGGGAACGCAGGCGCGGGAGAGAAACCGCGAGAGCTGAAGAAAACTGGGTCGCTAGGATTCGAACCTAGGAATGGCGGGACCAAAACCCGCTGCCTTACCACTTGGCGACGACCCAAAGCAGCCGGGTTTCGCCGGTGCCTAGATAGTTACCCATAGCGCCCCGTCCTTCGTCAACCGCGTCCTGTCGGGGCCCCCTGCCTCAGGCCGGGAAGACCCGCAACCGTTGCTCGGCTCCACGGCCGAACACCGCCGTACGTAAGCGATAGCGGCTGGCCAGTTCCGCCTGCATCAGCCGCACCCGATCACTGCGCGGCAACAGCTCGACAGGTTGGCCATGGGGAAGCACCACCTGTTCCACAGCCAGCCTGCATTCCTCCAGGCCCGCCAGCGCATCGTCGCCCTGAACCGAAGCCGCCGCTGCCACGGCCGGATCGCGGTCGACCTGGGCTTGGCGGTGGCGCTCCAACAGTCGCTCCAGGGCCCGTTGGAGCTGGGGCTGGGCCGCTGATTTCAGCACCAGGATCGGCAGGCCCAGGTCCTGGGCCTGCCGGCGCACATGGGGATCCCGGCCAAGCTGGTGACGCAGGCTGAGCACCGCATCGGCCAACTCCACGCTGCCCACCACCTCCAGCGCCCATTGGCGGGCCCGCACCACCTGCTCGAGCTGGGCCCGGCTGATACCTGCCCCATACACCCGCAACACGGGCAACGGAGCAGCCACAGGCTGGACCTCCGTCTCGGCTCCAGACCCGACGGGCGCCTCGGGAGCCGGCAGGGGCCGGGGCACGATCCGCGGGCGGAGCGAGAGGGAAGACAGCGGAGGGTGCACGGTGGGGGATCCCCCGATCTCGGCTGGAGAGATCGGGGCCAGGTCCTGGAGCTGGAGACGGCCATCGGCCCCGAGCTCACGAATCTGGGGCCGGGCACTCTGCCCCCGCAGCAGAAGGTCGACGGTGCGCGCCACATCGCGGTGCACCAGCCAGCGGTGACGGCTGTGCATCTCCACCGCTAAGGGGAAAGTGGGATCGGCGGCCCGCTCCAGCACCGTCTTCTGGGTGCGTCGCCGCCGAGCCTCCTCATCGCCGAGGGTCACGGATTGGATGCCACCCACCAGATCGGAGAGGGTGGGGTTCTTGATCAGGTTGGCCAGCTCATTGCCGTGGGCCGTCGCCACCAGCATCACGCCCCGTTCAGCGATGGTGCGGGCCGCCTGGGCCTCGAGCTCAGTGCCGATCTCATCGATGACGATGACCTCGGGCATGTGGTTTTCCACCGCTTCGATCATCACCTGGTGCTGCAGCTCAGGCCTGGCCACCTGCATGCGACGGGCACGGCCGATGGCGGGGTGGGGGATATCGCCATCTCCGGCGATTTCATTGCTGGTGTCGATCACCACCACCCGCTTGCCCAGGTCGTCGGCCAGCACCCGAGCGATCTCGCGCAGGGCCGTCGTCTTGCCCACGCCAGGGCGGCCCATCAGCAATAGCGACTCGCCGGAGTCGAGCAGGTCGCGCACCATGGCCACGGTGCCGAACACCGCCCGGCCCACCCGGCAGGTCAGACCCACCACATCGCCGGTGCGATTGCGGATGGCACTGATGCGGTGCAGGGTGCGCTCAATCCCGGCGCGGTTGTCCCCCCCAAAGCTGCCGAGCCGTTCCACCACGGCAGCCAGATCAACACGCTGCAGCGGCTCTTCGCCCAGGGCCCGCACGCGGCCGGGATAGCGCGCCTCAGCCACCCTCCCCAGATCCAGCACCACCTCCAGCAGCTGCTCCCGCGACGCCTCCGACGCCAACGACGCCTGAACCCCGTGGGGCAACACCTCCAGCAGGCGATCGAGATCGTCGGTGATGCGCTGGGGCTCAGGGTGGGGCTCAGGGCTGGACACCGGCTCGCGGAGCACTAAGCCCGTTCTAGCCAGGGAGTCACCAGGTCCTGCGCCAGCGCGAGGGCCTGGGGCCATAGCTCCCCATCGGCCAGGAGCGCCCGTCCCCTGGCCTGGGCTTCGAGCCAGAGGGGCTGCAACAGGCGGCGGGCCACCCCACCAAAGCCCACCCCGGCAATCGGAGGCCGCAGTGGCCCCCCGGCCTCCAGCAGGGACAGGGTATGGGCATTGGTTCCCCCAGCCAGCTGCAGGGCGCCGGGCGGGCAGGCTGGGGCCAGAGCCATGGCCAAGCCCACGGCGGCATGGGCCGTTCCGGCCCCCACATCACCACTCATCGGGCGGCCATCGAGCTGCCAGATCGGACGAAACCCAGCCCCGCGAAGCAGGGCCGCACGCTGCCAGAGTTCGTCCGCCAGGGCCGCGGGCGACTGGGCCGTGCCCTCCAGGCCTGCGCTCACCGACACCCGTTGCAGGGGAACGCCACTGGCGACCAACTGGGCAACCCGCTCCGCAAAGGCCAGTCCCCGACCGGGCTGGGTATGGAGCTCCACCGCATCGGGACGGAGCTGGGCCAGCAGGGGCGCCACAGCCTCCCCCTCCAGCACCTGCCCCCGCTCCTCGATCAGACCATGGGGACAAACGGGCAGACAACGGCCACAGCCGTAGCAACGCTCGGCCAGCACCCCCGCAGCGCCGGTGGCGGCCACACCGATGGCCAGGGCCGGGCAAACCCGTTCGCAGGGGCGGGCACAGGCGGGCGGACAGCGGCCGGGGTCAAACCAGGCCTTGCGGAAATGGGGATCAACCCCATCACTGAGGCTGAGCATCAGCCAGGGCTGCTCCGCCCCCCGGGCCACGGCCCAGGCCATGCCACGACGAATCGCCGCCACCACGGCGGGATCTGCGGCGCCATCAATGCAATGCACCCCCGCCAGGGTGTAGATGCCGCAGAGATCTTCGATGGCGGCCAGGTCCTGGTTGCTGGCACCGCAGATGAGCTTGACCCAGTGCCCCCGGGCCAGGGCCAGGTCAGGCCGCAAGCAGCTGTTCAAGGGGCTGCCAACGCAGGGACCGGGCACCACCCATCTCCACCACCAGCTTCAGCCGGGACTCCCGGCGACAGAGCGCCACCAGGGATCCCAGTTCCGCCTGGGAGAGCACCTGACCCTCCAGCAACCAGAGCAGGATCGGCTGGGTTCCCTCCAGCAGCGCCCCCAACTGGGGCATGACCCGCTGGACCTCACCGACGGCAGCACCCCGACCCACGCTCTGGTGCCCCAAATGGGGCGGACGCACACCGTGAAGCTGCAACAAAAACGCCTCCGGATCCCCCAGCCCCCGGGCCGAGGTGAGCTGGGCGCGGTAACCCGCAGCCCGCAGGCGGCGCATCAACCGGGTTTCCGCTCCGCCTTCCAAGGGTGCGAAGAGGGCCAAAGCCCCCGCGCGCTCGAGGTCTTGCCGGAAACCGCGACCAGAGAGCAGCAGGGGCATCGCAGGGGTTCGCGGAGCTGCACGCCAGTCTGCCAGCTCAGACCGTAAGAAGGGGGGTCTGCTGTGAGGTAGGGTGGTTAACTGTGCCGTGAAATGTGCCCGTCCGCTAGCCGGGCCTCCAGTTCACGTCACACGGTCTCCAGTGGTGGTGACCGTCCTCGGCCAGTACGGAAGAACCAACCCTCACCGGTTGGATGATCCGTCGGGAAACTGCCTGAACGCGCCGGCTCTCCTCGGAGACACCCCGGTCCGGTTCTGATAAGTCCCAGCCGCGCTGATCCGATCCTGATCAGCCTCGCTAGCCCTTGGAATTCGCAACAGCCCGGCCCGAGTGCCTACTCGGACGGTGCCAAGCGGCCCCCATGGCCGAGCCCGGCAGCTCTTCGATCCCTCAGCTTCACCGTTGTCCATGGGCCCCGTGCTCCTGGCCCCGGTGGTCCAGCTGGCGTTGTTTCCCCTCCTATGTCCATCGGCATTCTTGGGAAGAAACTGGGCATGTCCCAGTTCTTCGATGAAGAAGGCAGATCCATTCCGGTCACCGTGATCGAGGCTGGTCCCTGCCGCATCACCCAACTCAAAAGCACCAGCACCGACGGCTACAACGCCGTGCAGCTTGGCTTTGGCGACATTCGCGAAAAACTCGTGAACAAGCCGGCCAAGGGGCACCTGGCCAAGTCCGGTGAAGACGTCCTCCGTCACCTGAAGGAATATCGGGTCGACAGCGTGGACGGCCTTGAGCTGGGTGGCTCCATCACCGTCACGGCCTTCGAAGCAGGCCAGAAGGTGGATGTGAGTGGCGACACCATGGGCCGGGGCTTTTCCGGCTTCCAAAAGCGCCACGGCTTCAGCCGCGGCCCCATGACCCACGGTTCGAAGAACCACCGGGAGCCCGGATCGATCGGCGCCGGCACCACCCCAGGCCGCGTCTACCCCGGCAAGCGCATGGCCGGTCGCTACGGCGGCAAGCAAACCACCACCCGCGGCCTCGTGATCCTGAAAGTGGATGCCGAGCGCAACCTGCTGGTGGTGAAAGGTTCAGTGCCCGGCAAGCCCGGCGCCCTGCTGAACATCCGCCCGGCGAACCGGGTGGGCGCCAAAGCTGGGAACTGAGGAGAACACCGATGGCTAACTGTGTAATCCGCGACTGGCAGGGCAAGGAAGCCGGCAAGGCTGCCCTCGACCTCAAGGTCGCCAAAGAATCGTCCGCCTCCGACCTGGTGCATCGCGCCGTGGTGCGTCAACTGGCCAACGCCCGTCAGGGCACAGCCAGCACGCTCACCCGGGCCGAAGTGGCCGGCGGCGGCCGCAAGCCCTACAAGCAGAAGGGCACCGGTCGGGCCCGCCAGGGTTCGATCCGCACCCCGCTCCGCCCAGGTGGTGGCGTGGTGTTCGGGCCGAAACCCCGCAGCTACGCGGTGGCGATGAACCGCAAGGAGCGTCGCCTGGCTCTGCGCACCGCCCTGATGAGCCGCATCGACGACATCACGGTGGTGAAGGGCTTCGGAACGGGTCTGGACACTCCCAAAACCAAGGAGATCACCGCCGCCCTGGCCCGCTTCGGCATCGAAGCTGGCGCCAAGGTTCTGGTGGTGCTCGACGATGCCTCCGAGGCGGTGCGGCGCTCCGTCCGCAACCTCGAGAAGGTCAAGCTGATCGCCGCTGATCAGCTCAACGTGTTCGATCTGCTCCACGCCAACAAGTTGGTGGTGAGCGAGGAAGCACTCGCGAAGATTCAGGAGGTCTACGGCGATGGCTGAGCGTTTTTCAAGTCGGCTTGCGGATGTGATCCGTCGGCCCCTGATCACCGAGAAGGCCACCCGGGCCCTCGAGCAGAACCAGTACACCTTCGAGGTGGATCACCGGGCCGCCAAGCCCGACATCAAGGCTGCCGTTGAACAGCTGTTCGACGTGAAGGTCATCGGCATCAGCACCATGAATCCCCCCCGCCGCACGCGGCGGGTGGGGCGCTTCGCCGGCAAACGTGCCCAAGTGAAGAAAGCCGTGGTGCGCCTGGCCGAGGGCAACGCCATCCAGCTGTTCCCTGAGTCCTGAGGGGTCTGAAACGTCATGGCTATTCGCAACTACCGACCCATCACCCCCGGCACCCGCACCCGCGTCGCCAGCGACTTCTCTGAAGTCACCGGCCGCGGGCGGGAGCGGGGCCTGGTGGTCGCCAAACACCGCCGTAAAGGCCGAAACAACCGCGGTGTGATCACCTGCCGCCACCGCGGCGGTGGCCACAAGCGCCTTTACCGCATCGTCGACTTCCGCCGCGACAAGCACGGCATCGTCGCCAAGGTGGCGGCCATTCACTACGACCCCCATCGCAACGCCCGCCTGGCCCTGCTCTTCTACGCCGATGGCGAGAAGCGATACATCCTTGCTCCGGCTGGCATTGAGATCGGTCAACAGGTGATCTCCGGCCCCGAATCCCCGATCGAGACCGGCAACGCCCTGCCCCTTTCGGCCATTCCCCTCGGCTCCAGCGTCCACAACGTGGAGCTCTACGCCGGACGAGGTGGCCAGATGGTTCGCACCGCTGGCGCCAGTGCCCAGGTCGTCGCCAAAGAAGGCGACTACGTGGCCCTCAAGCTGCCCTCCACCGAGGTGCGCCTGGTACGCCGCGAGTGCTACGCCACCCTCGGCGAAGTGGGCAACTCCGAGGTACGCAACACCAGTCTTGGCAAGGCTGGACGCAAGCGCTGGCTGGGTCGCCGACCCGAAGTGCGCGGTTCGGTGATGAACCCCTGCGACCACCCCCACGGTGGTGGCGAGGGCCGTGCCCCGATCGGTCGCTCGGGCCCGGTCACCCCTTGGGGTAAGCCGGCCCTGGGCCTCAAAACCCGTAAGCGGAACAAACCCAGCAATCGGTTTGTGCTCCGGAAACGTCGCCGTACCTCCAAACGGAGCCGTGGCGGACGCGATTCCTGATGATCCACACCGCTTTGCTGTTCGCTTAATCCGCCATGGGACGTTCACTCAAAAAAGGACCATTTGTTGCCGACAGCCTTCTTCGGAAGGTTGAAAAGCAAAACGTCGCTGATGACAAGTCTGTGATCAAAACCTGGTCACGGGCTTCCACCATCCTGCCGATGATGATTGGCCACACCATTGCCGTTCACAACGGCAAATCCCATGTTCCCGTCTACGTGACGGAACAGATGGTGGGCCACAAACTCGGGGAATTCGCCCCCACCCGCACCTTCCGGGGCCACATCAAGGACAAGAAAGGAGGCCGCTGACGCTATGGCAAACACCCCTTCCAACCAGGCCCTCGCCCACGGTCGCTACATCCGCGGCTCCGTGTCCAAGGTGCGGCGGGTTCTCGATCAGATCCGTGGCCGCAGCTATCGCGAGGCCCTGATCATGCTCGAGTTCATGCCCTACCGCTCCACCGGCCCCATCACCAAGGTGCTGCGGTCGGCGGTGGCCAACGCCGAGCACAACCTCGGCCTTGACCCCTCCACCCTGGTGATCGCTGCGGCGAACGCCGACATGGGCCCCTCCCTGAAGCGGTTCCGCCCCCGCGCCCAGGGTCGTGCCTACGCGATCAAAAAACAGACCTGCCACATCAGCATTGCTGTGGCTCCTTCCGCCTGACCCCGAGGACACCGACCGATGGGACACAAGATCCATCCAACCGGCCTGCGCCTGGGGATTACCCAGGATCACCGCTCGCGTTGGTACGCCCCCAGCAAGACCTATCCAACCCTCCTCCAGGAGGACGATCGGATTCGCAAGTTCGTGCACAAGAAGTACGGCGCTGCCGGCATCAGCGATGTGCTGATCGCCCGCAAGGCCGACCAACTGGAAGTCGAACTCAAGACCGCCCGTCCGGGTGTGCTCGTCGGCCGCCAGGGCAGCGGCATTGAAGAGCTCCGTGCCGGCATCCAGAAAACCCTCGGCGATGCCAACCGTCAGGTCCGCATCAACGTGGTGGAAGTCGAGCGGGTCGACGCCGACGCCTTCCTGCTGGCCGAGTACATCGCCCAGCAGCTCGAAAAGCGCGTGGCCTTCCGGCGGGTGATGCGCATGGCCGTGCAACGGGCCCAGCGGGCTGGCGTGCTCGGTCTGAAGATCATGGTGGCCGGCCGCCTCAACGGCGCCGAAATCGCCCGTACCGAATGGACCCGCGAAGGTCGTGTGCCCCTGCACACCCTGCGCGCTGACATCGACTACGCCACCAAGCTGGCCAGCACCACCTATGGGGTGCTCGGCATCAAGGTGTGGGTGTTCAAGGGCGAGGTGCTGCCTGGGCAGAAAGAGCAGCTGCCCGTGGGTGCTGCCCCCCGCCGCCGGACCAGCCGGCAGCCGCAACAGTTTGAAGACCGCTCTAACAAAGAGTGATCAGGAGCCCTGAACCATGCTGAGTCCACGACGCGTCAAATTCCGCAAGCAACAGCGAGGCCGCATGCGCGGCGTCGCCACCCGGGGCAACACCATTGCCTTCGGTGAGTTTGCCCTGCAGGCCCAGGAATGTGGCTGGATCACCTCCCGCCAGATTGAGGCCAGCCGCCGAGCCATGACCCGCCACGTCAAGCGGGGCGGCAAGATCTGGATCCGGATCTTCCCCGACAAGCCCGTCACGATGCGCCCCGCCGAAACCCGTATGGGTTCTGGTAAGGGCAACCCGGAATTCTGGGTGGCCGTGATCAAGCCGGGCCGGATTCTCTTCGAGATGGGGGGTGCCGAAATCACCCCCGAGATCGCCAAGGAAGCCATGCGCCTGGCGCAATACAAGCTCCCTCTGAAGACCAAATTCCTGAGCCTGGCGGATCAGGACACTGCAGCCCCTGTGGAGGCCTGATCCAATGGCACGACCCAACATCGCCGACGTGCGCAAGCTCAGCGGTGACCAGATCAACGAACAGGTCAACGCCACCCGGCGTGAACTGTTCGAGCTGCGCTTCCAGCAGGCCACCCGCCGACTGGAAAATCCGCACCGTTTCAAGGAAGCCCGCATCAAGCTGGCCCACCTACTGACGGTGCAGAAGGAGCAACTGCGCTCCGCCGCCACGGCTGATTCAGCCTCCTGATACCCCCCTCGATCCCATGGCACTCAAGGAAAGGGTCGGCACCGTCGTCAGCGACAAGATGGACAAAACGGTGGTGGTGGCGGTGGAAAACCGCTTCCCCCACCCCATCTATCAAAAGACGGTCAGCCGCACCACCCGTTACAAAGCCCACGACGAAGCGAACAGCTGCAAAGTGGGCGACCGGGTTCGCATCACCGAGACCCGCCCGCTCAGCCGCACCAAGCGCTGGACCGTGGCTGAAGTTCTCACCAACAGCACCGTCGGTTGAGGAGAACCCCCAATGATCCAACAGGAAACCTTTCTGAACGTCGCTGACAACAGCGGCGCCAAGCGCATCCAGTGCATCCGGGTGCTGGGCACCAACCGTCGCTACGCCCACGTGGGTGATGTGATCGTGGCTGCCGTCAAAGACGCCATGCCCAACATGGGCGTCAAAAAGTCCGACGTGGTCAAGGCCGTGGTGGTCCGCACCAAGGCCACCCTGCGCCGTGACACGGGCAACTCGATCCGGTTCGACGACAACGCCGCCGTGATCCTGGGCAACGACAACAACCCCAAGGGCACTCGCGTCTTCGGACCCGTGGCCCGGGAGCTGCGCGAGCGCAACTTCACCAAGATTGTGTCCCTCGCCCCGGAGGTGATCTGAGATGGCCACCGCAACCCCCAAAGCCCAGTCCCCTGAGCGCATCAAAATGCGTCTCAAGAAGGGCGACACCGTTCAGGTGATCGCTGGCAAGGACAAGGGCAAGACCGGCGAAGTGCTCCGCACCTTGCCCTACGACAACCGGGTGGTGGTGCAAGGCATCAACCTCCGAACCCGCCACGTCAAACCCACCCAGGAAGGTGAAACCGGCCGGATCGTCACGGAGGAGGCTTCCGTGCATGCCTCCAACGTGATGCTCTACTCCACCACCAAACAGGTGGCCAGCCGGGTTGAGATCGTGGTGGAAAAGGATGGCACCAAGAAGCGTCGGCTCAAAAAAACCGGCGAAGTTCTGGATTGATCTCCTCCGTCCTCCTTCCTTCCCCTTTCTCCCATTCCCTGTCCGCCTTCTGACCCCGACCAGAAGCGCAACCCCTCCCCCGTCATGTCACTGAAACAGCGCTACCGGGAGACGATTCAACCGAAACTCCTCAAGGAGCTGGATCTCTCCAACATCCACGAAGTCCCGAAGGTGGTGAAAGTCACCGTCAACCGGGGCCTCGGCGAGGCTGCCCAGAACGCCAAGGCCCTTGAGGCCTCGATCACCGAGCTGGCCACCATCACCGGCCAGAAGGTGGTGGTGACCCGTGCCAAAAAGGCCATCGCCGGCTTCAAGATCCGCCAGGGCATGCCGATCGGCGTGGCCGTCACCCTTCGAGGCGAGCGGATGTACGCCTTCCTGGAGCGCCTGATTCACCTGGCTCTGCCTCGCATCCGCGACTTCCGCGGCGTGAGCCCCAAGAGCTTTGACGGTCGGGGCAACTACACCCTTGGAATCCGCGAGCAGATCATCTTCCCCGAGATCGCCTTCGACAAAATCGATGCGATCCGGGGTATGGACGTCACGATCGTGACCAACGCCCGTAACGACGAAGAGGGCCGGGCCCTCCTCCGCGAGATGGGAATGCCGTTCCGCAGCAACTGAGCCCTCTTCGGACCCGACCATGGCCAATCACGACCCGATTTCAGACATGCTCACCCGCATCCGCAATGCGAGTGAGAAGCGTCACGAGACCACCAAAATCCCTGCTTCCCGCCTGGTGCGCAATATCGCCAACGTGTTGCAGCAGGAGGGCTTCATTGCCGCCATCACCGAAGAAGGTGAGGGCGTGCAGAAGCACCTGGTTGTCGAGCTCAAGTACAGCGGCAAGCACCGCCAGCCCACGATCCGCTCCGTGCAGCGGGTCAGCAAGCCAGGCCTGCGCATTTACAAGAACAATCGCCAGCTGCCCAAAGTGTTGGGCGGTCTGGGAGTGGCCATCATCTCCACCTCCAAGGGAGTGATGAGCGACCGCGACGCCCGCAAGCAGGGTGTCGGTGGCGAAGTGCTCTGCTACGTCTACTGATCCTGGGAGGTTGATCCATGTCTCGTATTGGTAAAGCGCCGATTCCCCTCCCCGACAAGGTGAGTGTCAGCCTCAATGGCCTGGCCGTCACCGTGAAGGGTCCGAAGGGCGAACTCAGCCGCACCCTGCCCGATGGGGTGCAGATCTCCCAGGACGGCAACACCCTGGTGGTGAGCCCCAGCAGCGAAACCCGACGCTCCCGTGAGCGCCATGGTCTCTGCCGCACGCTCGTCGCCAACATGGTGGAAGGCGTCAGCCAGGGCTACACCCGCAAGTTGGAAATCGTCGGCGTGGGCTACCGCGCCGCCGTGCAGGGCACAAAGCTGGTGGTCTCTGCCGGCTACAGCCACCAGGTGGAGATGGTGCCCCCCGAGGGCGTCACCTTCGCCGTCGAGGGCAACACCACCGTGCTGGTCTCCGGGGCCAACAAGGAACTGGTGGGCAACGAAGCTGCCAAGGTGCGCGCCATTCGTCCTCCCGAGCCCTACAAGGGCAAGGGCATCAAGTACGAGGGTGAGCGCATCCTGCGCAAGGCCGGTAAGACCGGTAAGAAATGAGGTCTGCCTGAGCGTCGTTACCCTGTATTGCCATGTCTTCCATCTCCCGCAAACTGCAGACCCAGAAGCGTCACCGCCGCCTGCGTCGCCAACTCACTGGCACGGCTGCCCGTCCCCGGCTCGCCGTGTTCCGCTCCAACAACCACATCTACGCCCAGGTCATCGACGACGACGCCCAGAACACCCTCTGTGCGGCATCGACCCTCGACAAGGACCTGCGCACCAGCCTCACCACCAGCGCCACCTGCGATGCCTCCGTGGCCGTGGGTGAGCTGGTTGCCAAACGGGCCCTCGCCAAGGGCATCCAGCAGGTGGTCTTCGATCGCGGCGGCAACCTGTACCACGGCCGGGTCAAGGCCCTGGCTGACGCCGCCCGGGAAGCGGGCCTTCAGTTCTGATCCCTGCTCTCACCATGACCGAAACCAACGATCAAGTTCAATCCAACGACATTCCGGCCGCATCGGACGTGCCTGCAGCGGCCGAAGGCCAGCAGGAACGCCGGGGTGGCCGCGGTGAGGGCCGAGGTGGCGACAGCCGCCGCGGTGGTGGCCGCGGGCGCGACAACCGTCGCGGCGGTCAGGAGCGCGACTCCGAATGGCAGGAGCGGGTGGTGCAAATCCGCCGCGTCTCCAAGACCGTCAAGGGCGGCAAGAAGATGAGCTTCCGAGCCATCGTTGTCGTCGGCAACGAGAAGGGCCAAGTGGGCGTGGGCGTCGGCAAAGCCGGCGATGTGATCGGAGCCGTCCGCAAGGGTGTGGCCGATGGCAAGAAGCACCTGGTGAAGGTGCCCCTCACCCGCCACAGCTCCATTCCGACCCTCAGCAACGGCCGCGATGGAGCCGCCAGTGTGCTGATCCGCCCGGCCGCCCCCGGTACCGGCGTGATCGCGGGGGGATCGATCCGCACGGTGCTCGAACTCGCGGGCATCAAAAACGTCCTGGCCAAGCGCCTCGGCTCCAAGACCCCCCTCAACAACGCCCGCGCTGCGATGGAGGCCCTGTCCGCCCTGCGCACCCACAAGGAGACCGCCAAGGAGCGGGGCATCTCCCTTGAGCAGAT
>JBEEKG010000077.1:0-2967 GCA_041168785.1 Cyanobacteriota bacterium | reverse complement strand
GACCCGAGTTGAACAGGTCGGAGCTAAGGAACACCTGGCCGTCGGTGATCGAGATCACGTTGGTGGGGATGTAGGCCGACACGTCGCCAGCCTGGGTCTCGATGATCGGCAGGGCGGTCATGGAGCCCTTGCCCATGGCGTCGCTCAGCTTGGCGGCCCGCTCGAGCAGACGGCTGTGGCAATAGAACACGTCGCCGGGGTAGGCCTCACGGCCGGGAGGACGGCGCAGCAGGAGGGACATCTGGCGGTAGGCCTGGGCCTGCTTGGTGAGGTCGTCGTAAATCACCAGGGTGGCTTTGCCCTTGTACATGAACGACTCCGCCAGAGCAGCGCCGGTGTAGGGAGCCAGGTACTGGAGGGCGGCCGACTCGGAGGCACTGGCGGCCACCACGATCGTGTAGTCGAGGGCGCCCTTCTCGCGCAGCACCTCCACCACGTTGGCCACGGAAGCGGCCTTCTGACCCACAGCCACGTAGACGCAGACAACGTCTTCGCCCTTCTGGTTGATGATCGTGTCGATCGCGATGGCAGTCTTGCCAGTCTGGCGGTCGCCAATGATCAGTTCGCGCTGGCCCCGGCCGATGGGGATCATCGCGTCGATCGCAGTGATGCCCGTCTGCATGGGCTCGTGCACCGACTTGCGCTGGATGATGCCAGGCGCCATCGATTCGATCAGGCGCGTCTCGGTGGTGGCGATGTCACCCTTGCCATCGATGGGCTGACCCAGGGAGTTGACCACCCGGCCCAGCATGGCGTCGCCCACGGGCACGGCGGCGATCTTGCCGGTGGCCTTAACGGTGCTGCCTTCCTGGATGCCGCGGCCTTCGCCCATCAGCACCACACCGACGTTGTCGTCCTCGAGGTTGAGGGCGATGCCTTCGGTGCCGTCTTCGAACTGGACCAGCTCGCCGGCCATCACCTGCTGCAGGCCGTACACACGGGCGATGCCATCGCCGATCTGCAGCACGGTTCCGACATTGCTGACCGAAACCGACTTGTCGTAGTCCTCAATTTGCTTTTTGAGGATGGCGCTGATCTCGTCGGGGCGGATGGAAACCATGGGAGGAAGTCCCCGCAGGGGGAGCTGATGAAAGGGAAGGCGTTGAAGCGAAAGGGGAAACCGGGGAGCCGGGTTGGCAGCGGAGCTAGCTCACCTGGGCCAGCGCCAGGCCGAGTCGGCGCACCTGGCCCGAAAGGCTGGCGTCGATCACCTGGGAACCCATGCTGACGATGAAGCCACCGATCAGGCTGGGATCGACCACAAGGTCGAACTCCACGGCTTTGGAACCGGCGATCGCCTGCACTTTTTGGTTCAGCTGAGCCTGCTGCTCCTCGGTGAGCACGGCAGCCGACGTGACCTTGGCCAACGTGATGTTGCGGAGCTCGCGGTAGAGCTCCAGGAAGCGGATTAAAACCGCATCCAACATCGGCAGACGCTGGCGGTCAGCCAGCAGCTTGAGCAGGTTCTGCACCGAGGGAGTGACGCGGTCGTTGAAGAGCGTGGCCAGTGCCGCCTTCTTGGCGTCGGGCTCCAGGACCGGAGACGACAGGGCTGCCTGCAGTTCGGGGCTGGAGTTGAGGACGGCCAGCAGATCCTTCGCCTGCTCGGCCACCGTGTCGGTTTCTTTGCGGGATTCAGCCACCTGCAGCAACGCCTCGGCGTAGGGGGTGGCAATGGTGTTGAGGAGTGGCATCAGGCTTTCCCCAGGGTGGTGATGGACTGATCGATCAACCGCGCCTGGGCCTCGGCGTCGAGCTTCCCAGGGAGAGTGGACAGGGCCTTGGCGATGGCACGGTTGGCCGCTTCGCGGCGCAGCTGGTCCGTAACCCGGGCGGCTTCGGCGCTCAGATCGGCGATGGCCCCCTGCTTGAGGCGAGCCATTTCCTCAATGGTGCGCTTCTCGCTCTCCTGACGCAGGGCCTCGGCACGGGCCTGACCATCGGCGCGGATCTGATCGGCTTTCTGCTGGGCGGCGGCCAGATCTTGCTGGGCCTGGGCCAGAGCCGAGGTAGCCGAGACCAGACGCTGCTCGGCGTCCTCAAGGTCGCTCAGAATCGCGTTGCGACGGCGCTCCAGGATGCTGCCCAGGAATCCGGGCAGAAACTTCCAGAGCCCAAAAATGACGATCGCCAGATTGATGATGTTGGTCTCAAAAGGATTGAGATTGAGACCAAAACCGCCATGGCTGGCGAGCAGGGTGGGAAGCAGAACGGTCATGAGGTGGCCAGCAAGCGAGACACGATCAGGTCACCGAGCTTGTCGGCATCCTTATTGAGCTGGGTCATCGCCTGATCCCGCTGGGCATCGATCTCGCGGCGAGCCTGCTCCCGGGAAGCATTGGCATCGGCTGTTGCGGCTGCCAGGGCATCGCGATAGAGACGATCCATCTCCTGTTCCGCCTCCTGAATCAGCTTCTGGGACTGCTGGCGCGCGTCCTTGAGTTGGTCCTTGAGGTCGGATTCCAGACGCTCAACCTGAGCCAGCTTCTGCTTGGCGTCGGCACGACTGGTGGAAATGAAGCTCTCGCGCTCCTCCACAGCCCGGCCAACGGGGCGGAAGAACAGCGAATTCAGAATGAAGGTGAGGAGAACCACCTGCACCGCCATGAGCGGCAGGGTGGCATCGAGGTCAAACAGACCTCCCTCCGGGACACCTGCTTCGGCGAGCAGAAGCCAGCTGGACATTGGGGCGAGGGCGCTGGAACGATCGGGCGGGATGGGCGGTCGTGAGGTTGGGAGGGCAGGGGCTCAGGCCCCCACCTTCCGTCCACTCACGCAACGATCAACCGGCGAAGGGGTTGGCGAACAGCAGCACCAGAGCGACCACAAGGCCGTAGATGGTGAGAGCTTCCATGAAGGCCAGGGACAGCAGCAGGGTGCCGCGGATCTTGCCTTCGGCTTCGGGCTGACGTGCAATGCCTTCAACGGCGCCGCCAGCTGCGGTGCCCTGACCGATGCCGGGGCCGA
>JBEEKG010000076.1:0-4746 GCA_041168785.1 Cyanobacteriota bacterium | reverse complement strand
CCAAGTGGATGCCGCCTGGCTGGCCTTCCAGCAAGCCAGTGGTCTCCACGCCGATCCCCAGACCCTGGAACCCCTGACCCAGGGACTCCATCCCATTGGCGAAGCCCGGCTCACCGCCTTGTTCAACGCGGCCGGGTTCACGGACCCGGCGCGGATTTTTCAAGCCCTGGGCTATGAGGGCTTTTTGCTGCAACGGCGGCCCTGAGAGCAGCTCCGGCACCGCCCTCAAAAATTTTTGTAGGTGCGAAACAAGGCCACCTACCCTCGGATTGGTCAGGGGCCATCACCCCGGGCTGGGCATGGCACCCTTATTGATTGCAGCTCCTTTAGGGCCTCTGCCGGCCGGGATTCCCACCACCAGGTTCAACTGCCCAAGCACCCGGGAGGCCTGCAGATGGCGCAGATCCTTCGAAGCTGGACGGGGAATGGGGGAGGGATCGTCCGGTCACCACCATGGTGAGCGGAACGACAGCTGTCATCAGGGCGATCAGGCTGCCCAGAAGCAGGGGAAGGGCTTCGGGCCCCGGACTGTAGGGATCGTCGGCAGTCTCTCCTTCCTGGTCTTGACCGACACCGTCCAAATCGGGATTGGCAGCCTGGCGGTTGGTGAAGCCGGTGGAGATGGAATGGGGCTGGGATTCTCGGGGAACGTCATCCATGAAGACGTGGGGGGTGCAGGACCCGAACCACTACAAATCAATCGAAGAATGTGGGGTCATTCTTGCACCTCCAGACCTGACTAGACCGAACAGGGCAGGAACGGCCGGCAGCCCCGCCTTCTCAGGCGGCGGGCCGGGCACCCTGCTGATCACGGCGGATGCTCAGGTCAGCGGGACGGCCATCGAGATGGTCCAGCCGGGTGCGAATGACCCGCAGCTCCTCGAGAATGGCGCCCAAGAGTTGCTGGGTGGCAGTGGAGGGGGAATTCAGCACCTCAACCGTGACTTCCTTGATCCGCAACACGTCGCGGGCGAACCGAGCCACCTCGTTGGGGTGAAACATCAGCGGATCCTTCTGATCGCTGCGGTATTCCGGATTGAGCTTGCGGGGATTGAACGGGGGGTTGAGGTTGCGCGGATCGGTGTTGGTGTAGCGGTACACCGAGGCCCGAGACCGGTTGAGGGCCTTCTGCACCTCATCGATACCGATCAGTCCTTCGCTGGCTTCGGAAGCCGCCTCGACCTCAGCCACCTGTTCTCCTGAGGCGAGATCTGACCCGAGCATTGCCCCTGCAGCCATCCCCAAAGCGTTGACAGAGCTGGGAAAGGGAGGCATGAGACAGCTCTTGGACCAGTGGGATCGAGGCCAGACCATAGCAGGGGTTCTGGGGGCAAGCTGTCGCGATGGCCACCCTGGAAATTGCGCCCCTGAATGGGGGGCGGTGATAGGTTCCGCGATCCCCTGAAACCCATGGCCATGCGCGTCTCCCGCCTGATGCTGGTGACGCTCCGCGATGACCCTGCGGAGGCGGAAATCCCCTCCCACAAGCTGCTGTTGCGCGCCGGCTATATCCGTCGGGTGGCCTCCGGCATCTACGCCTACCTGCCCCTGATGTGGCGGGTACTCCAAAAGGTTTCGCGGGTGGTGCGCGAAGAAATGGACCGCACGGGGGCCCTGGAGACCCTGCTCCCCCAGCTGCAACCCGCGGAACTGTGGCAGCGCAGCGGCCGCTGGGCCGGCTACACGGCAGGCGAGGGAATCATGTTTCACCTCCAGGACCGTCAGGGCCGCGAGCTGGGCCTGGGTCCAACCCATGAAGAAGTGATCACGGCACTGGCTGCAGACCTGCTGCGCTCCTATCGACAATTACCCGTGAATCTCTATCAGATTCAGGGCAAATTCCGCGATGAGATCCGCCCCCGTTTCGGGCTGATGCGGGGGCGGGAATTCATCATGAAGGACGCCTATTCCTTTCATTCCGACGAGGCGTCCCTGCGCGAGACCTACGCGGCCATGGACGGGGCTTACCGCCGCATCTTTGCCCGCTGCGGCCTGCGGGCCGTGGCGGTGGAAGCCGACAGCGGAGCCATTGGCGGCTCAGCCAGCCAGGAATTCATGGTGACCGCCGCGGCCGGCGAGGACCTGATCCTGGCCAGCGGCGATGGCCGCTACGCCGCCAACCAGGAGCGCGCCGTATCCCAGGCCCCGGAGCCTGTGGCCCTACCGGATGGCGTTCGCGCCTCTGGTCAGGGTGCCCCCCTCTCCACGCCGAAGCAGACCAGCATTGAAGCCCTCTGCGAGGCCCATGGCTTCCACGCCACCCAGACGGTGAAGGTGCTGCTCTTGCTGGCCCGCTTCGAAGACGGCAGCCAGCAACCCCTGCTGATCAGCCTGCGGGGGGACCAGCAGCTCAACGAGGTGAAACTGGCCAATGCGGTGACGGCCCGGTGCTCGGCGGAGCACGGGGCCCTGCTGGACATCGGCCCCCTCAGCGCCGAGGCAGCCAGCAAAGAGGGTCTAAGCCCCATCCCCTTCGGATTCATGGGCCCCCATCTGGGCGACGCGGTGCTGGAGGGTGCCCGCAGCTGGGCCCCGACCTTCCTGCGACTCGCCGACCCCACGGCCACCGAGCTGGAAGCCTTCATCTGCGGAGCCAACACGGTTGACACCCACCTGGTGGGCGCCGCCTGGGGAGGGCTCTGCCCCGCTCCCGAAAGCCTGGATCTCCGAGCCGCGCAGCCGGGGGATCGCTGCCAGCACGACCCCAACCAGCAACTGGAGGCCAGCCGGGGCATCGAAGTGGGGCACATCTTTCAGCTCGGCCGCAAATATTCGGAAGCCCTTGAAGCCCGCTTTACCAACGAGGCCGGCGTCGAGGAAGCCCTTTGGATGGGCTGCTACGGCATCGGCGTGTCCCGCCTGGCCCAGGCGGCGGTGGAGCAGCACCACGACGACCATGGCATGTGCTGGCCGGTGTCGATCGCACCCTTTGAGGTGATCGTGGTGGTGGCCAATGGGGCCGAAAGCGAGCAACTCAGCCTTGGCGAACGCACCTACAACCAACTGCAGGACGCTGGCGTGGACGTGCTCCTCGACGACCGCGCGGAACGGGCCGGGGTGAAATTCAAGGATGCGGACCTGATCGGCATCCCCTGGAGGGTGGTGGTCGGCCGGGGCGCCGCGGCGGGCCTGGTGGAACTGGTGGAGCGCTCCACGGGCCACAAACAGGAACTGCCCGCCAACGACCTGCTCGGGGCCCTGCTGCCCAGCCTCCAGACCCAGCGACGGGGCCTGGAGATCTGAAGCCTTCTGGCCCCTCCAGAGGCGGCTTCTAGGATTGGACCACTCGCAAATTCCCCATGGCCGCTGTGCTCACCACCATCAGCCAGCGGCTGAGGCTTCTCTCCAGGCTGGCCATCGCCATGGTGCTCTGCCTGAGCCTGGGCTTGACCGCCTGCAGCTCCAGCGCCGGCGGTCTGACAGGCAATTACGTCGAGGACACCGTGGCCGTGGCCGACAGCCTGCTGGCCACCATTGCCCTGGACGCTGACGATCCCGGCCGCGGCGAGGCCGAAACCCAGGCCCGCAGCCTGATCAACGGCTACATGGCCCGCTACCGGCCCCGCAGCACCGTGAATGGACTGGGTTCCTTCACCACCATGCAGACCGCCCTCAACTCCCTGGCCGGCCACTACACCAACTACCCCAATCGGCCGGTGCCCGACGCCCTCAAGGAGCGCATCAGCAAGGAGCTCAAAAAAGCTGAGACCAACGTCGTCCGCGGCGCTTGACCCCCCAGGGTCCCGCCCCCGGCACGCTCGCCAAGCCGCTCCCACTTTGACGAACGGCACCCTGATCTGAGAGGCTCACGCGTTGTGCTCAGAAGCGGCTGCGGGCCGCTGTGTCCTTGGCCAACGTTGTCGTCATCGGTGCGCAGTGGGGTGACGAGGGGAAGGGCAAAATCACCGATCTGCTGAGCCGCTCCGCCGACGTGGTGGTGCGCTATCAGGGCGGGGTGAATGCCGGCCACACCATCGTGGTGGACGACAAGGTGCTCAAGCTTCACCTGATCCCCTCCGGCATCCTCTATCCCGACACCGTCTGCCTGATCGGCTCCGGCACGGTGGTGGATCCCAAGGTGATGCTCGGCGAGCTGGACATGCTCGCCCAAAACGGCATTGGGGTGGAGGGGCTGCAGCTGGCCTCCACCGCCCACGTGACCATGCCCTACCACCGCCTGCTGGATCAGGCGATGGAGCAGCAGCGCGGCGATCGGCGCATTGGTACCACCGGGCGAGGCATCGGCCCCACCTATGCCGATAAGTCGCAGCGCAACGGCATTCGCATCATCGACATCCTCGATGAAGAGCGCCTGCGGGATCGCCTGGCGGGTCCTCTTGCTGAGAAGAACGAAACCCTCCAGAAGCTCTACGGTCTCGAGCCCCTCGACTTCGAGGCCGTGGTGGCCGAATACGTGGCCTACGGCCAGCGGTTGGCCCCCCACGTGGTGGATTGCACGCGGGCCATTCATCAGGCAGCGCGGGCCCGGCAAAACATTCTCTTTGAGGGTGCCCAAGGCACCCTGCTCGACCTCGACCACGGCACGTATCCCTATGTGACCTCCTCCAATCCGGTGAGTGGCGGGGCTTGCATCGGTGCGGGCGTAGGGCCCACCCTGATCGATCGGGTGATCGGCGTTGCGAAGGCGTACACCACCCGTGTGGGCGAAGGGCCCTTCCCCACCGAACTCGAGGGCAGCCTCAACGATCACCTCTGCGATCGCGGCGGTGAATACGGCACCACCAC
>JBEEKG010000075.1:0-3441 GCA_041168785.1 Cyanobacteriota bacterium | reverse complement strand
CTGTGCTGCCCTGTTTGCAGCTCCCGCCCACGCCAACATGATGCAACAGATCATCGTGGGCAAGTGTTCCCAGGCCATGCAGGACGACTTTAAAAAGGCCGGGAAAACCCCGCCTGCCGGCATGGTGAATGACACCTGCGGCTGTATCGCCGACGGGATGCTCAAGAAAGGCCAGAGCCTGGATCAGGCCAAGACCGTCTGCGTCCAGCAGACCACAGCCAAATACAACCCCTGAGCCACTTGTCAGCGGTGGAGCCCTTAGCTAGGGGTGAAGTGTTGCCGAGGTCGGGAAGCGGCCACCAGCTCCCGCACTGTTCCAAACCGGCGGCACCGGGCGCCCCGTCAGGGGCGCCCCCAACCCAACCCCAGCCGTGATCCAGCCCATCTCCGTGCACACCCCCGGGCCGGCGCGGCGGCTGCAGGCGGTGCTTAGCCCGGTGATTCCCGAGCTGGCGGCCTTGGTGCGTGACACCCCTGGCAGCCTGTCCCTGGCCCAGGGCATGGTGGACTGGGCCCCCCCGGAGAGCGTTGCCCCTGCCGTGGCGGCGGCCCTGGCCGCCGGTGGCCCGGAGTTGCACCGCTATGGCCCTCTGCAGGGCGACCCGCAGCTTCTGGAGACGATCGCCGCCAAGTTGGCGGCTCACAATCGGCTGGAGCTCGATGGCTCGGCGTTGTTGGTGACCGCCGGCAGCAACATGGCTTTCCATGCCGTGGCCCAGGCGATCGCCGAGGGGCCGCCCGGGGAGCCCAGCGAGGTGATCCTGCCGCTCCCGTATTACTTCAACCACGTGATGGCGGTGCAGCTGGCCGGTGCCGTGCCGGTGCTGGTTGAGGGGGGTGCCATCCCCGACCCCGAGCGGCTGGCGGCGGCGATCACCCCGCGCACCCGTGCCATCGTCACGGTGTCACCAAACAACCCCAGTGGGGTGGTGATTCCGGCGCCGGTGCTGGCCGCGATCAACCGGCTCTGCGCCTTCCACGGCCTGTTTCACATCACTGACGAGGCCTACGAGCTGTTTGTGCACGGCCGTGAACCCCACTGGAGTGCGGGCTCCTTGCCCGGCAGTGCGGCCCACACGGTGTCGCTGCACTCCCTGTCCAAGGCCTATGGCATGGCCGGTTGGCGGCTGGGCTACATGGCGGTGCCTGCTGCCCTGCTGTCGGCGTTGTACAAGCTGCAGGACACGGTGCTGATCTGTCCGCCGCGGCTCACCCAGCACGCGGCTCGAGCGGCCTTGGCCGCGGGCCCAGCCTGGTGCGCGCCGCGCCTTGCTGCCCTGGCCGTCCGACGTCAGCAGCTGCTGGATGTGGTGGCCACCCAGCAGGCCCAGGGGCTGCCGGTGCGCTTGCTGGCCGAGCCCGATGGGGCCTTTTATGCCCTCTTGCAGGTGGATGGTGCCGTCGCCGGCTCCCTCAGTGGCGACACCCTGATGCGCCGCCTGGTGCGGGAGCACCGGGTGGCGGCCCTCAGCGGCGAGAGCTTCGGGCTGGATGCGGGCCGCGGGGGGCCGGTGCTGCGGCTCAGTTACGGCATGCTCGGTGCCGCCGACTTGGCCGAAGCCCTCGACCGGCTGTTCCGTGGGTTGGGGCTCCTGCTGGCTTGAGCGGCCCTGCCCAGGGAGCCGGCGAGGATCAGCTGTCCAGGGCGGCCCGCATTTCGGCGCAGAATCGGCCTGCCGCCGCCGCCACGTCGCCCTGCTGGCCCTGGGCTTCCGCCATCACCTTCACCAGGGCGCTGCCCACGATCGCCCCATCGGCGCCCCAGTCGCGCACCTGACGCGCCTGCTCGGGCCCGGAAATACCGAAGCCCACCGCCACGGGGGTGTCGCCCTGGCCCTTGAGCTGGCCCACCAGGGGGCCTACCCGGGATTCCAGGCTGGTCCGCACCCCGGTCACGCCGGTGACGCTCACCAGGTAGGTGAAGCCGCGGCTGGCGTGGTGGATCCGGCCCATGCGCTCAGCCGGAGTGGTGGGGGCCACCAGCAACACCAGATCCAGTCCGGAGTCAGCGGCAATGGCCGAGAGTTTTTCGGCTTCCTCCAGGGGCAGGTCGGGCACCACCAGGCCTGCGGCTCCAGCGGCGGCGGCGGCGGCGCAGAAGGCCTCCATGCCCCGGTTGAGCAGGGGATTGCTGTAGGTGAACAACACCACCGGAATCGTGAGCTCGCCCTGGAGGGAGCTGAGCATCTCCAGCACCCGGGCCGGGGTGGTGCCGGCGCCCAGAGCTCGGCTGGCGGCGGCCTGGATCACCGGGCCATCGGCCAGGGGGTCGCTGTAGGGGATGCCCAGCTCCACCAGGTCGGCACCGTTGGATTCCAGGGCCAGCAGGCAGGCACGGGTGCGGGCCAGATCCGGATCGCCCGCCATCAGAAAGGGCATCAGGGCGCAGCGACCCTGTTGGCGCAGGGCGGAGAATCGCTGCTGGATCGGGGTGGGGGCGGAAGACACAGCAGCAGTGGCAGACACGGCAGCGGGCACGGCTTTGGCCAGTGAGCCTATGCCTCGCCAGGGGGTGCTTCAGGCAGCTGGCCCGTCTCCCGCAGCAGGCGCTCCTGCTCCGCGGGGCTGAGGGCGTCGAACTTGCGCTGCAGGGTTTCGGTGGTGAAGGCGTCGTAGGCCTCCCGGTATTCGCGGCGCTGCTGGATGAAGGTCATCTGACCGGTGACCACCCGGAACAGATAGCTGCCCGTCCAGGCCAGCACCAGCACCATCAGCAGGGCTGATGCGGCGATGCCGGCGGAGAATCCTTCAAAGCCCCCCAGCTGGAACAGTCCATAGCCAGCGGCGCCCAGGCCGAACACGCCCAGGGCGAGCACCAGTGCCTTCCCATTGGTCATGGCTGCAGGTCACCCTGGCCTGCCATGCGCAGATTGATAAAGGGGGCAAACAGGATCAGGCCGGGGAAAAACAGAAACACCAGTCCGTAGACCCCGAAGCGCTCCAGCTTGCCCATCACCGTCCAGCGCTTGATCATCCAGGCGTAGAGCAGCAGGGGCACCGCGACGAGGTAGGTGCCTCCCAGCACCGCGTAGCCGGCAAGCACGAGCAGGGTGTCCTGCGGAATGGATTGGAGAAATCCGGGCAGCGGCACGGCAGGCCTGCGGGGGATGGTGTTGCGGTGAATTTAGGATGCCTGGGCTGGGGGCATGGCGGAATTGGTAGACGCAGCGGACTTAAAATCCGCAGACGGCGACGTTGTGGGGGTTCAAGTCCCCCTGCCCCCACTTGCGTTCTGTCGGGCCTTGGGCCACAGATCGCGTTTCGGTCTAATATTTGCGTGATCGGCAGAAGCCGGCGGGTCCAGAGCCCGCGCACGCCGCTCCCAGCACCTTGCATCCCCTTCGCTTCCTGGGGAAGGCCTTCAAGTCAGACGAACGATCTAGGTTTTCAGACCGAATCAATGTCCAGTTGACTGTCCTGCCGGACTGTCTTGTGTGATTC
>JBEEKG010000074.1:0-22572 GCA_041168785.1 Cyanobacteriota bacterium | reverse complement strand
TCGAGGCAGCGCCGCACCTTGTCGAGGGTGTTGAGCCGCATATACGGACAGGCGTTGCAGCTGCAGCCGTCGGCGCCGGGCACCGCATAAAAGGCTTTGTGGGGCACCGCCTTGCCCATCTGGTGGAGAATCCCCGGCTCGGTGAGCACGATGAAGCTGTCTGCCGGGCTGGTTTCGGCCCGGTGCAGCAGCTTGCTGGTGGAGCCGATGAAGTCGGCTAAATCCAGCAGGTGTTGCTGGCATTCGGGGTGGGCCAGCACCTCGGCGCCGGGGTGCTCGAGCTTCAGCTGCAGCAGGGCCTGCTCGCTGAAGCTTTCGTGCACGATGCAGCTGCCGGGCCAGAGGGTGAGCTCGCGTCCGCTCTGGCGCTGCACCCAGCGGCCCAGGTTTTGATCAGGGGCAAACAGAATCGGCCGATCGGCGGGCAGTTGTCGCACCAGATCCACCGCATTGCTGCTCGTGCAGATCAGGTCGCTGAGGGCCTTCACCGCTGCTGAGCAGTTGATGTAGCTCACGGCGATGTGGTCGGGATGCTCGGCGCGGAAGGCGGCGAAGGCCTCGGCGGGGCAGTCGTCAGCCAGGGAGCAGCCCGCCTCCAGATCGGGCAGCAACACCGTTTTCTGGGGGCTCAGGATTTTGGCGGTCTCCGCCATGAAGTGCACGCCGCAGAACACGATCACCTCGGCATCGGTGGCGGCGGCCTTGCGGGAGAGCTCGAGGGAATCGCCGATGAAGTCGGCGACATCCTGGATTTCAGGATCCTGGTAGTAGTGGGCCAGGATCACCGCCTTGCGCTGGTGCTTCAACGCCGCAATTGCTCCGGGCAAATCGGCGGCTGGTGGGTTCTCGATGGCGGCAAAAACCAACCGGGGTCCTCAGCTGATGCAGGATGGCATGAGCCTAGGCATCGGGGATGGTGGGATCTGGCGGGGGGAAAACGCTCCGCATTGCCATCGCCGGAGACCTGCACGGGGCCTGGGACCACAGCGATCACGCGCTGCTGCAGACCCTGGCGCCCGATGCCCTGCTGGTGGTGGGCGACCTGAGTGACGGCCAGCAGCGGATCCCGGCCCTGCTCCGCCAGCTGCCCTTGCCCGTGGCCTGCATTCTCGGCAACCACGACGCCGGCAAGGATGCCTCCGGCCGCACCCTGCAGCGTCAGATCGATCTGCTGGGAGAGGTGCATTGCGGCTGGAAGTTGCGCGCCTTGAGCCCACCCGGGCTGGCGGTGGTGGGGGGCCGGCCGGGGACCGCTGGCGGGGGCTTCAATCTCTCCCGGGCCGTGCAAGCGGCCTTCGGCCCGGTGACCCTGCAGGAATCGGCTGACCGGATTACGGCTGCCGCGGCCGCCGCTCCCGACGACTGGCCCTTGGTGTTGCTGGGCCACAGTGGACCCTCCGGCCTCGGCAGCGACGCTGCCTCCCCCTGCGGTCGTGACTGGAAGCCCCCGGCCTGCGATTGGGGCGACCTCGATCTGGCCCTGGCCATTCAGCAGATCCGCCGCCGCCGGTCCGTCCCCTTGGTGGTGTTCGGCCACATGCACCACGCCCTGCGGCGGGGGCAGGGGGCGCGCCAGAGTTTCTGCCGCGATCGGGCCGGCACCGCCTACCTCAACACGGCCTGTGTGCCCCGCCACGGCACCGATGGCGCTGGCCAGGCCCTGCGCCATCTGAGCTGGGTGGAGCTGGTGGGGCAGGAGCTGCGCACGGCCAGCCATCGCTGGTATGGCCTGGGAGGGCAGCTGCTCTACGAAGAGCGGCTGTGGACGGCCCCCAGTCCCTCGCCAGAGCTGGCGCCGTGCTGATCTATGCGTGTGTGAGTGCCCATGGCTTCGGCCATGGCTCCCGTACCGCTGCCGTGCTCACCGCCCTGCATGGGCTGTACCCCCACTGGCGGCTGGTTCTGTCCACGGCCCTGTCGGCCGCGTTTCTGCGCACGGCCCTGGGGCCGGTGCCCTTTGAACACCGTTCCTGTCGCTGGGATGTGGGGGTGGTGCAAGCCGATGCCCTGGGAGCTGACGCCGCGGCCACCTTGGAGGCTTTGACGGTCCTCGAGACCCAGCTGCCCGAGTTGTGGGCGCGCGAGCAGGCCTGGCTGGAGGCCCGAGGGCAGCCGCTGCTTGTGCTGGGGGACGTGCCCCCGGCTGCGGCCGAGCTGGCCCGGCGCGTAGGGGCCCCGTTGGTCTGGCTGGCCAGCTTCGGCTGGGAGGCCATCTACGCCCCGATGGGGCCACCCTTTGCTGTTTGGGCCAGCCGCGCCCTGGCGGCCTACCGCCAGGGCGATCTGCTCCTGCACTGCCCGCTGGCGATGCCGATCGCGTGGGGGATTCCCGAGGTGGCAATCGGCCTCACTCCGGGCCAGCCCCGTCTCGATCCCGGGGCTTTGGCCGAGGAATTGGGCCTGCCGGCGGAGCGGCAACGCTGCGTTTTGATCAGTTTTGGCGGTCTGGGCCTCGGCCTGGCCCCGGAGCTGTTGCAGCGCTGGCCCGAACACGTGTTCATCACGGCGGACCCCCAGCTGGCTGCAGCCCCCAATGCCCGCCTCTTGCCTGCCGGAGTGCGTCCCCTAGAGGTGATGGGGCTGTGTGCTCGCCTGATCACCAAGCCCGGCTACAGCTCCTTCTGTGAGGCCCTGTCGGCCAGGGTGGGGGTGCATCTGGTGCGCCGGGAGGGATTTGCCGAAGCCCCCGTGCTGGAGGCGGCCTTGGTGCGCCATGGCTGGCACCGGCTGCTCAGCCAGCAGCAAGCCCTTTGGGGGGACTGGCAATTGGATCAGCCCCTGTTGCCTCCCCAAGGCCCGGCCCTTGAGGCCGATGGCAGCACCCAGGCCGCCCTGGCGATCGGGGCCTTTGTTGGAGCCCAGGCCGACCTGGGTTCCTTTGACTGATCGGAATTCGTGATCATTGCGCCGCAAGAGGTGCACTTTGCATTGCAGATTGTGCGCACCACAGTGATCTGAACTGTTGGCGGTCGTTGTTGATACCGGTAGACACCTGTGTGATTGGCACTGTCACCATCGTGTTTCGGCGAATTGATAGGCAAATTGGCGCGAACGAATCATTTCTTCGGTTTCCCAGATTTGGCCGCCTGCAGGCGGTCTGCCGTTTGATCCGCTCCGGTATGACCCCGCCCAGCATTCGTTCCCGATCCGGTTTGGCCCTTTCCTTGGGCGTTGCGGCCCTGGCTTGGTTCGCCGCCCCCGCGGCCCAGGCCCAGTCCCTGGAGTTGGTGGGTTCAGGGAGCCATCCCCACACGGCGATGGCCCTGCCCCTGCCGCCGCCCGCGCCTCGGATTTTTGCGATCACCCCCGAGCGCCGTGCCCTGCTCAACACGATCCGGTATGCCGAGGGCACCTGGGCCGGCGGGGATGACATCGGTTACCGCATCATGTTTGGTGGTGGCCTGATGCCCTCCCTGCAGCGCCACCCCGATCGGGTCGTGCGCACCGCCCGCTATGCCAGCGCTGCCGCCGGGGCCTACCAGTTCATGCCATTCACCTGGAGCCTGGTGTCGCGTTCCCTGGGCTTCGCCGAGTTCGGTCCCCAGGTGCAGGACCAGGGCGCCATCTTTTTGATTCAGCGTCGCGGGGCTCTCGCCCTGGCCGATCAGGGCAGCTTCACGCCCCAGCTGGCGGCCAAGCTCGCCCCCGAGTGGGCCAGCTTTCCAACCCTGGCGGGCCACAGCTATTACGGTCAGCCGGTGAAGCGCTTCCACGATCTCAAGCGCTTCTACGAAGACAGCCTGGCTCGCCTGCGTGGCCAGCTTTCAGTGGCCAATGCTGAACCCGCGAAACCGCCTTGCACACCGGCCACCTCGCTGCGCTGTCAGTTGGAGAACCTCGAGCGCCTGGGGCCGAAAGCCCGAAGCAGCTCTCTCTGAGCGGGGTAGGTTTCGCGTCAGCTGGTGCCGTCCTGGTCCCGGAGCCGGGCCTTGCCCACCGTGGCCCCGGCGATCAGGTAGGCGGCCAGGGAGGCCCCCAGGAAGGCCAGGGTGTTGCGGGCCACCGGCAGGAGATCGCTGGTGCGGGTGAGGATGGGCCCAAGCCCCAGGGCGCCGAACAGGATCAGCCACAGGGGAGAGAGCAAGAGCACCCAGGCCCATTCCACCTTGCGACCGTCCTTGCGGGGATAGGCGGCGAAGCCGACCACCAGGCCTCCCAGTACCGAGGTGGAGAGGGTGAGCAGCCACTGCTCCCGGGGCAGGCCAGGCACCACCTGGCAGCCGCCCTGCTCCAGGCAGGTTTCCACCGCGGTCAAGGCATCCACGATGGCGGCATCCTGGCCGTGGTCGCGCACGTAGTACTGATTGCCGAAGCGGGTTTGCAGCTCCACCCAGTAGGTGCGCGGCATCAGGGCAAACAGGGCATCGCCCACGTTGAAGTTCAACAGGTTGCCGCCCCGCTCGTCGGCCACCAGCAGCAGGCTGCGCTCGTCGAGTTCCCAGAATCCCTTCACGGCCTGGCCGGGGGTGCGGTCGTACTGGGTGAGGACCCGCAGCTTCCAGCCGGTATCGGCCTCGAAGCGGTTGAGGTTGTCCTCGAGGCTGGTGCGCTGGCCATCGGTGAGGGCCTTGGCCAGATCGATCACCGGGGTGGGGTGGTCGGGCAGTAGGTCGGGATTGTCGTAAGCCATCGCCGGCCCGGCACCGATCCCCAGCCAGCAGCCCAGCACCAGCACCATGGCCGCCATTGCCATCACGGCCTTTTGCACGCGACCCATCCACCAGCCTCAGGGAGGATGCATTCTCCCTGAGCCAACGCCCGAACGTGACTGTGCCCGCCTGGCTGGCCCAGCGACTCCAGGACTCGGGCGGGGCCGTGCCCTTTCGCACCTACATGCAGTGGGTGTTGCACGACCCATGGCACGGGGCCTATGGGTCCGGCCAGCTGCGGATCGGTCCGGCCGGGGATTTCGCCACAGCTCCCTCCCTCGGGCCCGAGTTCGCCGCCCTGCTGGCCCACCAGATTGCTGACTGGCTCGAGCACTTGGCGGGCTCCTCCTCCGGCGGCCTGGAGGCGGTGGCCCCTCTGGCCCTGGTGGAGACCGGTCCGGGTGAGGGCAGTCTGGCCCTGCAGCTGGCCCAGGCCCTGGCGGCCGGCTGGCCCGATTTGGCGGCCTGCACCGAACTGGTCTTGGTGGAGCCGAACGCGGGGATGGTGCAGCGGCAGCGCACCCTGCTGCAGGCTTCACCGCTGCCCTGCCGTTGGACCAGCTTTGCCGAGCTGGCGGCCGCTCCTGTGCGTGGCGTGGTGTTGGCCCACGAGGTGCTCGATGCCCTGGCGGTGGACCGGATCGAATGGGACGGCGCGACCTGGCGCCAGCAGCAGGTGGCGCTGCACGAGGATCCGGCGACCGGGCTCGCGTTGCGGCTGGAACCCGGCGAGCCCCTGGAGCCTGCAGCGGCTGGCCAACTCGAAGCCTTGGGGCTCTGGCCTCCCTCGCCCCAGCGCCCGCCGTGTTGGTGCACCGAACTCCATCCCGGCCTGGCCCCCTGGCTGGTTGACGCTGCTGCTGCCCTGGAGGCTGGTCCCTTGCTGGTGATCGATTACGCCCTGGAGGCCTGGCGCTACTACGCCCCCCAGCGCTCCGCCGGCACCCTGATGGCCTATCGGGGTCAGGCGGCCAGCAGCGATCCGTTGCAGGAACCGGGCACCTGGGACCTCACGGCCCACCTCTGCCTCGACAGCCTGCTGGCGGCTGCAACTTCCAGCGGCTGGCAGCTGTTGGGGCAGGCCCGCCAGGGGGAGGCCCTGCTGGCCCTGGGCCTGGCGCAGCGCCTGCATGGGCTGCAGCAGGGAAGCGGTGCCGATCTCGGTGCCCTGCTGGCTCGTCGCGAGGCCCTGCTGCGGTTGGTGGATCCCCATGCCCTCGGCGACTTCCGCTGGGTGGCCTTGGCCCGGGGGATGGCCGTGGAGGAGCCCCGCTTCAGCCGGGAGCCAGGGCCGTCAGCCATTGGCTGAGGGGTTGGGGCGGCTGCTCCGGACTGCTCGTGATTTCGATGATCCGGCCGACGCTGGCTGGCGTGCCGAGGGCCTCCAGGCAAACCCGGGCCACCAGGCGCCGCGGAATGCTGTCGCGTTCTTGCTGATCGGCCCCGCTGAACACCACCCCCTCGCGGTCCGTGCGGCTGTCGTCCTCGCTGAGGCCACCGGGGCGGATCACGGTCCATTCGAGGCCGCTTTGCTCCAGCCAGCTTTCGCCCAGGCGCTTCCACACCAGGATCAGGCCGAAGAGGTTGAGCGGGTGCTGCCACCGACCGGCACACAGGGAGCTGACCAGCACCACCCGGCGCAGGCCCACGGCCTGGCAAGCGTGGATCTGATCCCGCACGCCGAAGGCATCCACTTTCAGTGGACCCGCCAGATCCACCGACGGCCTTGCGCCGGTGGCGATCACCAGCGCGTCACAGCCGCTTAAGGCCGCGTGTAGGGCCTCGGTCTGGCCCAGTTCCAGCCGCAATACCGTGAGCTGCTTCTGCCGTTCGGCCTCGGCCAGGGTTGCGGGCAGCACCGAACCGGGTCGCACGATCGCCCGCACCCCATGGCCCTGCCGCAGGGCCTCATCCACCACCCGCCAGCCCGTCTTGCCGGAGGCACCAGTCACGGCCACCAAGCCCATTGCCCACTCCTTCTTGGTCTGGCCCATGCTGGCCTGAAGCCGTTAGAACCGCGGCCTTCCCCCTTTCCGGAGTTGCCATGACCACCGAAGCCCGTTGGAACGGCACAACGATCGCCAGCAGTGACGCCATCGTGACGGTGGAGGGCAACGCCTACTTTCCGCCTGAGGCCCTGGTGGAGGGTTGCTTCCGCCCCTCCAGCCACCGCACGATGTGCGGCTGGAAGGGGGAAGCCCACTACTACGACGTGGTGGTGGATGGCCAGGTGAATGCCAATGCCGCCTGGTTCTATCCCGAGCCCAAGGAGGCTGCCGCCGAGATCAAGGGACGGGTCGCTTTCTGGAAAGGGGTGCAGGTGGGAAGCGCCGCATGAGGTTTGCCCCGTGAGCACCATCCACGCCCGGGATCTGGCCAAGACCTATCGGATCAGCGAAAAGCAGCCCGGCTTGGCCGGCACCCTTCGCCACCTGGTGAACCGCTGCCACCGCGACGTGGTGGCCGTGGATCGGATCAGCTTCACCATTGAGCCGGGCGAGATGGTGGGCTTTTTGGGGCCCAATGGCGCCGGCAAGACCACCACCCTGAAAATGCTCACGGGTCTGATCCACCCCAGCGCCGGCGAGCTGGAGGTGGCGGGCCACCAGCCCTGGCGACGTCAGGCGGCGTTCCTGCGCCAGATCACCTTGGTGATGGGCAACCGCCAGCAGCTGATCTGGGATCTGCCGGCCCTCGATTCCCTGCGGGTCAATGCCGCTGTCTACGGCATCGACGAACGAGAAGCCCAGCGGCGGATTGGCGAGCTGGCCGACATGCTGGAGCTGGGACCGGAGCTGCAGCGTCCCCTGCGCAAGCTGTCGCTGGGGCAGCGCATGAAGGCCGAGCTGCTGGCCGCCCTGCTGCATCGGCCGGCGGTGCTGTTTCTGGATGAGCCAACCCTGGGGCTGGATGTGAATGCCCAGGCGCGGGTGCGCGATTTTCTGGCCGACTACAACCGCCGCACCGGCGCCACCGTGCTGCTCACTAGCCACGACATGGGTGACATCACCGCTCTCTGCCCGCGGGTGCTGCTGATCCACCAGGGCCAGCTCTTTCACGATGGCTCTTTGGCTCGCCTGACCCAGCGGCTGGCCCCCTGCCGCCAGGTGCGGTTGGAACTGGAGCAGCTCCAACCCGCGGAGGCCTTTGCCGGTTTCGGCACGATCGAATCGCACCAGGGCCACCAGGTACGCCTACTGGTGCCGCGTGCCCAGCTCACCGAACGGGTGGCGGAGCTGCTGGAGCGCTTTGCCGTGGTGGATCTTGAGGTGAGTGACCCACCGATCGAGGAGTTGATCGGCGGCCTGTTTCGCCAGCGGGGGGAAGCATCGGCGGCGGCAGCGGAGCCATGAGCCGGGCCTGGCGGGTGGCGCGGGCGCTGCTGGGCAGCCAGTACGCCCTGATGCTCGAATACCGGGCTGAGATTGCCCTGTGGGCCCTGTCGGGGGTGTTGCCGCTGATCATGTTGGGCGTGTGGAGTGGCTCGGGTGCCGGGGCGGCGGCCGGACTGTCGCCCCAACAGCTCAGCCACTACTTTTTGGCGGCGTTTGTGGTCCGCCAGTTCACGGTGGTGTGGCTGATCCACGTGTTTGAGGAGGACGCCCTGCAGGGCAGGCTCTCGCCCCTCCTCCTGCAGCCCCTATCGCCCTTGTGGCGCTACCTGGCGGCCCACTTCAGCGAGCAGGGCACCCGGGTGCCCTTTGTGCTGCTGATGCTGCTGCTGGTGGGGCTGGCGGCACCGGGAGTGTTGTGGTGGCCGTCCGCTGGCGCCCTGCTGCTCGGAGGTCTGGCGATCCTGGCGGCCTTTCTGCTGCGCTTTCTGTTGCAGGTGATCGTCACCACCCTGTGCTTCTGGAGTGAGCGGGCGGCGGCCCTCGATCGCCTGCTGCTGATCCCCTATCTGTTTCTCTCTGGCCTGGTGGCCCCCCTCGACACCTTTCCGCCAGCGGTCCGTCGGCTGGCCCTGGCTACGCCCTTTCCCTGGATGGTGGATTTCCCGGCCCGGTTGCTGGCCGGTGAGCCCGTGAATGGGGCGTTGGGATTCGGAGCCATGGCGGCCTGGTGCCTGCTGTTGTGGCCGATCGCGCATCTGCTCTGGCGGGCCGGCCTGCGCCGTTATTCGGCGATGGGGGCCTGAACCATGCCCCCGCCGCTGAACCGAGACATCCGCCGCTACGCCCGCAGCCTGCGCTGCTTCTGGGGCACCTCCCTGGCGGCCGAGCTGGAATACCCGCTGAACGCGGCCATTGAGCTGGTGTCGGTGCTTGGCAATCTGGCGGGCAGCCTGTTTGTGCTTCAGCTGCTGTTTGCCGGTGGGCCCAGCCTCGGGGGCTGGACCTGGAGTGGGGCGCTCGTGGTGCTGGGGATCTACACGCTGCTGGATGGATTCACCACCTGCCTGCTGCAGCCCAACCTCAGCCGCATCGTCAACCACGTCCAAACCGGCACCCTCGACTATGTGTTGCTCAAGCCCATCGACAGCCAGTTCTGGCTGTCGGCCCGCACGGTGTCGCCCTGGGGGCTGCCGGCGATGGCGGCGGGGCTGGGGCTGATCGGCTGGGCCCTGGCCGAGGCCGGCCCTGGAGTGACCGAAGGGCTGCGCTCGCCTGGAGCCTTGTTGCTGCCCCTGGCGCTGTTGCTCTCCTCCCTCGTGATTCTCTACAGCCTCTGGTTTGTGCTGGCGGCCCTGAGCATCTGGTTTGTGAAGGTGTGGAATGCCACGGAGGTGTTGCGCTACACCCTGGTGGCTGGGCGCTATCCCATCAGCGCCTACCCGCCAGCGCTGCGCCTGTTGTTCACTTTCGTGCTGCCGGTGGCGTTTCTCACCACCGTGCCGGCGGAGGCCCTGTTGGGGCGCGGTTCGGCCCTGTGGGCCGTCGGTTCGTTGGGGGTGGCGGTGCTGTGCCTGGCGGGTAGCCGGCTGCTGTGGCGCTTTGCCCAGCGCTTTTACACCTCGGCTTCTAGCTGAGCCGCGCCATCATCCAACCATCCTTCCTGCCTCCCCGGCGGTCTGTCCATGGTTGCTTCCCCCTCCGCCGATGCCGCGAACCTGCAGCGCTGGCAGGAGCACTGGCAGCAGCGTTGGTATCCGGTGGCCTACCTCCAGGACCTCAACCAGCTCCAGCCCACACCCTTCACCTTGTTGGGTGAAGACCTGGTGCTCTGGTGGGATGCCGCGGCCAGTCAGTGGCGTGCTTTCGCCGATGTCTGCCCCCATCGGCTCGTGCCCCTCAGCGAAGGTCGGCTCAACGACCGGGGTGAGCTGGAGTGCCCTTATCACGGCTGGAGTTTCAATGGCGAGGGCCACTGCACGGCCATTCCCCAGGCGGATCCAGAGGCGGCTACCACCGCCTGTGCGAGCCCCCGCAGCGCCTGCCGTGCCTATGCCACGGCCACGGGCCAGGGGCTGCTGTTTGTGTTCGCCGCTGGGCCGGAGCCAGCTGGGAATCCCCCCCTGCCCCTGGTGCCCGTGCTCGACGAACCCGATTGGCTGGTGCAGGACACCTTCCGCGACCTGCCGATGGATGCCCTCACCCTGCTGGAAAACGTGCTCGATGTGAGCCACGTGCCGTTTACCCACCACCGCACCGTGGGTCGCCGGGAGAACGCCGCCCCGGTGGCGGCCACACTCACCGGTGCTGGGGTGGATGGATTCACCCTGGCCTGGCCGGAGGGGCCGCGGCGCGGAAAGCTCGGCAGCCAGTTCACCACCTTCGTGGCCCCTGGCTTGATGTGGCACGACCTCACGGCCCAGGGCTTTGCCCGCTTTCTCACCGTGGTGTATGCCACTCCGATCCGCCCTGGGGAATGCCGCCTGTTCGCCCGCTTTCCCTTCCAGTTCCGATCCGTCCTGCCGCGTCTGCTGCTGCGAGCCCGACCCCAATGGCTGCAGCACCTTGGCAACCACATCGTGCTGGAAGACGATCAGGTGTTCTTGCACGGGCAGGAGCGTGCCCTGGCTGCGCGCGGTGGCAGCGGGGCCTTCGCCCAGGCCTGCTTCCTGCCCAGTAGCGCCGATGTCTACGTGCAGGCCCTGCACACCTGGGTCACCGATGTTGCCGGTGGTCCGTTCCCCACCGGCTCCCTGCCGCCGCGGCTGACATTGGAACCGCTGATGGATCGCCATGGGAGCCATACTCGCCATTGCCGGGCCTGCTCGGGGGCGCTGCGCGGCGTGCGCCGCTGGCGGCCGGTGTTGCTGGTGGCCTTGGGGCTGGAGTTCTTGCTGGCGGCCTGGGTGCCCGGCGTTGCGGCCCGGGTTGCCCTGGTGCTCCTGCTCGGCCTCACGGCCCTGCTGCTGCGCCAGCTGCACCGCTGGGAGCGGCAGTTGCTGCGTGGTGACGGCCATCCACCCCGCAATGCCCGGCCCTAGCCCTGCTGCTGCAGTGGTTCTTGGCGGCAGTGGACCAGCCAGGCGCGCTTCAGGTCGACCCGGGTGATCCGGTAGCCCAGCCGCCTGGCGGCCAGCACCAGCTCCTGCTGGGAGCGGCAGTGCCGCAGGCTCCGTTGCAGGCTCGTTTCGCCTTCCGCGTCGTCGACCAACCGTTCCAGCTCGCTCCAGCTCATGGCCTCACCATCCGGGTCTCTCACCATGGCCAGTGGTCGGGGATGGTGCAACGTTCAGAGGGCAAGATCCGCAGAAGGATCAGTGCTGCTGATCGTCGGGTCCGAAGCATGGGCAAGCGGAGCTGGCGGCACTAGCAGGGAGGAGTAGCTGGGGCGGGCGGATGGTGGACCAACCCGGGGATCAGCCCTTCGATCCAGCTGCGGATCAGCGCGCGCCGATCACGCCCCACGCCACGCCGATGCTGGATGACCAGGGGCAGCTCACCTACGTGGGCGACGACGGGCGTCGCTATGTGGTGGGCCTGCCGCCGGAGGCGGATGAGCAGAGCGTCGAACGGGTGATGGCCACCCTCCAGGCTGGTGGCGACCTGTTTCAGCAGATCGAAGGGCTCTGCCACCGCTGGATTGCGGCCGTGAGCGGTTCGGATCTCGACGCCCGTGCCGCCGTGGTGCTGCTGATCACCACCCTGGAGACGGCTCTCGAGGACACCTACGGCGAGAGCTGACGGATCGAGGCCTCGGTGACATCGCTGCGGATTTCCACGGCGCCAATCGCGGTGGGCAGCACAAAGCGCACCTGCCCCTGCTTGACTTTCTTGTCGCCCTGCAGGCAGGTCAGCACGGTGTCGGGGTCGAGGTGCGGCCAGTCCAGCGGCAGGCCCGCGGCGGCAATGACCGCACGCTGGCGGGCCTGATCCCTGGCGCTCCAGAGCCCCATGGCCAGGGCGATCTCCCCGGCTGCCACCATTCCGATCCCCACGGCTTCGCCGTGCAACCAAGTGCCGTAGCCGCAGAGGGTTTCCACCACGTGGCCGAGGGTGTGGCCGTAATTGAGGATCGCCCGCAGGCCCCCTTCGTGTTCATCAGCCGCTACCACGGCCGCCTTGGCGGCGGCGGACCGCTCCAGCAGCGTTTGCAGCAGGGCTGGCCCCACCGCACTGATGCTGGAGAGATCCCCGGCGGCCTCCAGGGCTTCGAACAGGTCACGGTCCCCAATCACGCCGTACTTGATCACTTCGGCCATGCCCGCCCGGAACTCCCGCTCCGGCAGGGTGGCCAGGGTGGACGGATCGATCAGCACCAGCCGCGGCTGGTGGAAGGCGCCGATCAGATTTTTGCCGCCGGGATGGTTGACGCCGGTCTTGCCTCCGATGGCCGCATCCACCATCGCCAGCAGAGTGGTCGGCACCTGCACCACGGCGATGCCGCGCAGCCAAGTGGCGGCCGCAAATCCGGCCATGTCGCCCACCACGCCGCCCCCGAGGGCCACGATCAGTGAGCCCCGCTCGAGCTTGCGGGCGAAGGCGGCGTCGTGGATCAGGGCCACGGTGGCCGCGGTCTTTTGGTCTTCGCCCGCCTCGATCACCAGGGTGCTGGCGTCCAAGCCGGCGGCCTGCAGGCTGGCCAAAGCGTCGGCGCCGTAGTGGGCCTCCACCACGGGGTTGGTGACGATCAACACCTTGGTGCCCGACGGGAAGTCGCGCTGGCGAATCTGCTCACCGAGCCCGCCTAGGGCGCCGGCCCCAATCACCACCGGATAGGGATTGGTCGGCAGGGCCACCGTGATGGAGCGCAACGGGCTGGCGGCTGGGGGCGCGGTCATCGGCAGGGGTGGGTTTGCCCGAGGCTAAAGCTGCCCCTATGGCCAGAGCTGGTGGTCGGGGCCGCTGGGGGTGGCAGACCGTTAGATGCGGGCTCCACAATGGCCGCACCCGGTGAGTCGTGATGTCCAGCTCCGCTCCGCGCACCGCCACGGCCTGGGGCTTCCTGCTTCCGGCCCTGGTGCTGGTTGGGTTGTCGGTGTTGATTCCGGCGGCGATGGCCTTGGTGATGAGTGTCAGCCAGGCGGGCCTCGATGTCAGTGAGCCGTTGCGGTTTGTCGGCCTGGCCAACGTGCGTCGCCTGTTGGTCGACCCGATGTTCTTCCGGGTCACGGGCACCACGTTTCTGTATCTGGTGGGTGTGGTGCCGCCGATCGTGGTTGGTGCCCTGACCCTTGCCGTGCTGGTCAACCGCCAGCTGCCGGGCATTCACTGGTTTCGCGGCGCTTTTTACACCCCGGTGCTGGTGTCCATCGTGGTGGCGGCGATTGCCTTTCGCTGGATCTATGCCGAAAACGGTCTGGTGAACGGCTGGTTGACCGCGCTGCTTCCCGGCTCCTTTCAGCCCATCGCCTTTCTCACCTCACCCGTTCTTGCTCTCCCGTCGGTGATGTTGGTCACCCTCTGGAAGGGACTCGGCTACTACATGGTGATCTTCCTGGCCGGGCTCCAGGGCATCTCCCCTGATCTCTACGAGGCGGCCGCCCTCGATGGCAGTGAAGGCCTGCGCAAGCACCTTGACATCACCCTGCCGCTACTGCGGCCCTACGTCACCTTGGTGGCCGTGATCTCGGCGATTGCCGCCACCAAGGTGTTTGAGGAGGTGTATCTGATGACCCAGGGCGGGCCTGCCGACTCCACCCGCACCCTCGTGTACTACGTGTATGACCAGGCCTTTTCGGAACTGGAGATCAGCTACGCCTGCACCATTGGCCTGGCCCTGTTCCTGATCGTCTTGCTGCTGAGTCTGGTGCGCTACCTGTTCGCGGGTGAGAAGGGCCTCGCTTGAGCTTCAACCCGGGTTGAACCCGTAACCTGTTGTTTGTCAGCTCAGCGCGGCTTTGGGTTCGATTGAGAGCGTGACGAGATTCCAGTTCCACTGCCACCGAATCCGTGGCTGACCCAGCCAGCCAGGTCGACGGCCGATCTATCGGTGTCGTGGGAGGTGGGCAACTGGCCTTGATGCTGGCCTCGGCGGCCCGCAACCTCAACGTGCCCCTGCATGTGCAGTCCCCCGGAGCCCACGATCCGGCCACGACCCTGGCCACCAGCGTGGTGCAGGCAGCTCTCGACGATGTGAGCGCCACCCGGGAGCTGGCCCGCCGCAGCAGCGCCATCACCTTCGAGAACGAGTGGGTCGATTTGCCCGCCCTGGCGCCCCTCAGTTTCGATGGGGTGGCCTTTCTGCCCAGCCTGGAGTCGCTCTCGCCCTTGGTGTGCAAACGCAGCCAGCGTCAGTTGCTGCAGACCCTCGGCCTGCCCTGCCCTCGCTGGAGTGAGCTGCCTGGTGATGGCGTGTTGCCGGAGGGCTTCTCTTACCCCGTGATGGCCAAGGCCTCCACCGGCGGCTACGACGGCAAGGGCACGGCCGTGTTGCGGCGAGCGGAGGATTTCGAGGCCCTGCTGGCACGGATCACCGCCAGCGATTGGATCCTGGAGGAGTTCGTGCCGTTTGAGCAGGAGCTCTCCCAGCTTGTCTGCCGCGACCGTGATGGCAATGTGCAGTGCTATCCCTTGGTGCAGACCCACCAGCATCAGCAGGTCTGCGACTGGGTGCTGGCGCCTGCGGCGGTGCCCCATGCGGTTCAGGCCTATGCCCGCAACATTGCGGCATCCCTGCTCACGGCGATCAATTACGTCGGTGTGCTGTCGATTGAGCTCTTCTATGGCCCCGGTGGCCTGCAGGTGAACGAGATCGCTCCCCGCACCCACAATTCCGGTCACTACACGATCGAAGCCGCCCGGACCAGCCAGTTTGAGCAGCAGGTGCGAATCGTGGCTGGCCTGCCCATGGGGGCGGTGGACCTGGAGGTGCCTGGCGCCCTGATGGTGAATCTGCTCGGTTTCGAATCTTCCGAGGCGGATTACCTGACCCAGCGCGATGCCCTGGCTGCCCTGCCCGATGCCAGCGTGCACTGGTATGGCAAGCAGGGTTCCAGTCCCGGCCGCAAGCTGGGCCACATCACCCTGCTGCTACACGGCACGACACCCGAGGCCCGAGGACGTCAGGCGGAGCAGCTGCTGGCGCAGGTGCGTCGGATCTGGCCCCTCCCTCCGCTTCTGCCCACGCCGCCGTCCCCGGTTTTGGTCAAAGGGGCGTAAAGTTCCTACGGACTGCCTTGTTGGTGACTGCCTTTTACAGTTTTCTGATCTGACTCCCTTTTCGACATGGGGGGTCTGCAGCGGAAGCAACGTAAGCCGGCCTTGCAGCTGGAAACGGCGCCCCGTCCTTGACCCCCCTTCTGGTTCCACCAGGTCGAACACTGGGGCAAAACGGCATGGCGGTCCACCCCTTTCTTGCCACGATTTTGAAGCTGTTGCCGAAACCCTTTCACCAAGGTTGGCCGCGAGGGTTTGCGTCTTCAGCTTCGAGAGATAGCTGATCAAGAGCCTTCGTGACGCCGATGCATTTGGCGTTCTGAACGCGCTCGCCCCATGACGGCCTGCCGGTTGGCCGCTCTGCAGGCCGTCCCCTGATGACCCATTCCGTCAGGATTCAGCGCACTTCGATCAGCTCGCTGGCGGGATAGCGCACCTTGGCCAGGCTGGCGTATTTGTCGCTGGCGGAGCGATAGCCAGCGGCGCACACCACGCAGCTGCGGTAGGCCGAATCCTCTAGTCCCAGGATCCGGTCGTAGGCCTCGGGGGAGAAGCCCTCGATGGCGCAGGTGTCCACCTCCAGCAGGGCAGCGGCGGCCATGAAGGTGCCCAGGGCGATGTACACCTGATTGCTGGCCCAGCGCTCGATCTGCTGACTGCGGGGCCCGTGGATCAGGTCGACGTCGATCATCTGGCGATAGGTGTCCAGCTGGTCTGGGGCCAGGCCCCGGATGCGCGCCATGGTGTCAATCAGGCGGTCAGCTTCCGGGGGGCCGATACGCCGTTGGGCCAGGAACACCACCAGATGGGAGGCATCGGTGATCTGGCTCTGGTTCCACGACTCGGGGCGGAGCTGCTGGCGCAAATCTGGGTCGCGGATCACCAGAAACTTCCAAGGTTGCAGTCCATAACTCGATGGGCTCTGCACCAGGGCATTTTCCAAGGATCCCCAGGTGTGGGCGTCGATTGGGCGACAGGGGTCAAACACTTTGGTGGCGTAGCGCCAGGCCAGGGCCGTATCGAGCTGGGATGGGGTGATCGGCATGGTGGGGCGACGACAACAGGCTGGATCAGGCGGCATTCTGGACGTGGTGTTGGCCCGAAGTGGGTCTGGCTCTTCTGCGCAGATGAACTCTTTCCAGCAGGCCTTCGAATCGCTGCTGTCCGTGGCTCCGGGGCCCGTCTTCCCCAGGGCCCGCGAGCTCTATTTGCGCAAATACCCTCTTGAAGCTCGGCTGGCAGTCGATGGTTCCCCTGTGGAGTCCGCGGCGGCGTCAGAGGCGGAGTCAGAGGTGGGTCTCGATCGTTTTCGCACCTTTCTCCTGGAGGAGGAGATCCAGGAGGCCGCCGGGGGGATTGTGCGGGTGCGGGCACGGGCGTTTGCCGTGGTGCACTGGCAGGCTCCCCAGACCCATCTGGATGACTACGCCCACTACCTCCAGGCGCGGTGGGCCCTCCAGCCCGATGGTTTGAGCTTGGAGGGGGAGAGCTGGTTCCGCGAGGGCGGGGCCTTTGCCCGCTTCGTGGCAGCGGCGGTTTACGAACGCGCCCCATCGGGCGAGCTGTTGTTGGGCGGGGGATCCTGACCGAGCAGCTGATCGAGTTGTCCTTGGAGTTGCTCGCGGTTCCAGTCGGTGACCACGAACACCTCCTGCACACTGCTACCGCGCCGGGCCACCAACTTGTGGCCGCCGGTGATCGGAGCCGACACCCGCAGACGCAGCTGGGCGCTGCGGCCTCGCACCCGGCTGATCACCGCGGGGGTGACGGTGTCGATCCCGGGGCAATGGGCCAGCCGTTTCAACAGGGGGATCAACCCCTCGATGTAGGTGCTGTGGGTGATCACCACCCGTCCCATCAGGCGGGCTCCAACGGCGCCATCGTCAGCCCCTCCGCCCCCAGCTGTTGGTGGTAGAGCTCGGCCTGTTCCTGGGGGCCACACCACACCACGGCGGAACCTTCGCTGTCGATGCAATGGGCCAGATTCCAAGCCTGGTCAGGCTGCATGCCGGGAATGATGCGCACCAGGCACTCCACCACGTGCTGGAAGGTGTTCACGTCGTCGTCGAGCACTACCACCTTGAATTGGGGGTAGGGCTGGCGCAGCCGCTGCCGCTCCTGAACAGGGCTGGGGGAGGAACTGGCCATCACCCCACCGAGACCGAGGTCCAGAACCACAACTGCAGATGCCGGGCAGGCTCCACCCTAGGTAAAGTGCCGCCAACGACTGATGGCTGCGCCATGTTGATCACCGCGGGTTGGGCTTCTCTGGCAGCCCTGTTCAGCTTCTCGATCGCCATGGTGGTCTGGGGGCGTCATGGCGACAACAGCATCAAGTTCTGAGCGCGGCGCGGCCACTTTCTGTGCCTGAGCTGTCGATGACTGCCTCCCAGCTGCTGTCCGGTGTGGCGGCCCTGTTGCTGGTTTTTGTCAGCGGTGGCGTGCTCTACCTCTCGACGATTGAGTGGCGAGACCGTCGGCGTCGCAAGGCTCTTGAAGCCAAACGCCGCCCGTGAGGGCTGGCATTCCCTCCGGGTTGGCCGACTGGGCCTGGCAGATCGCAGGCCAATTGCTGGTTCCGCCCCCAGACCCGGCGGCCTGCCCCCACCCTGGGGCCGGAGACGCCCCCGCGCCTCTGGCAAGCCTACTTGGGGCGATCGCCGCTGCCCAGGCCAAGGCGATTACCGATCCCAGCGGTGCAGCTCTCGACCAGGGGCATGCTGCCTCCCTGGCGCCCTTGGCCTTGGCCCTGCTGAGTCGTGGTCCCTCGGCCAGGGAGGACGAGCAGCTGCGTCGGACCGCTGATGCCCTACGCCAGAAGCTGGCCGGTGACACCGTGACCTACGTGGTCAACCGCAACCTGAACGTTTCGAACCACTGCATCAAGCACTGCAGCTTCTGCGCCTTCCGCCGGGACGCCGGTGAACCCGGGGCCTACTGGCTCTCGGAAGCGGAGCTGGAGCAACGGGCCGCCGAGGCCCAGGCGGCCGGTGCCACCGAGCTGTGCATCCAGGGGGGCCTGAACCCTGCTGCCACCGTGGATGGCAGCCAGCTGGCCTACGCCGAAGGGCTGTTGCGGTTGCTGCAGGGGGCGGCGCCCGGGATTCACCTGCACGCCTTTTCCCCCCAGGAACTTCTGTATTTTTCGCAGCACGATGGGCTGCCCCTTGACCGGGTGCTGGAGCGGTTACGGGCGGCGGGGTTGGCGTCCGTGCCGGGCACGGCCGCGGAGGTGCTCAGTGAGCGGGTGCGTCGGGTGCTTTGCCCCGAGAAACTCACAGCCCGCGAGTGGGTGGCCGTGATGCTCCAAGTGCAGCAGCAGGGACTCCCGGCCACCAGCACCCTGATGGCCGGTCACATCGAGGCTCCGGCCGATCTGGTGGCCCACCTGCTGACCCTGGTGGCCTTGCAGCGCCACGCCTGGCAGCATCACCGCCAGGGATTCACCGAGTTTGTGTTGTTGCCGTTTGTGGGTGCTTCGGCGCCGGCCGCTCTGCGAGCCCGGGTGTGCCGGGACCAGCCCGACCGCACCGCCATGCTGCGGCTCACGGCCCAGGCCAGGATCCTGCTGGGGCCCTGGTTCCCCTTCCACCAGCCCAGCTGGGTGAAACTCACCCTATCCGGCGCCACCGAAGCTCTGCGCTGGGGCTGTAACGACCTCGGCGGCACCTTGATGGAGGAACACATCACCACGATGGCCGGTGCCAGTGGGGGCACCCGTCAGTCGCCCGAGGCCCTGGAAGCGGCTGCCCGTCACCTGGGGCGTCCGGTGCGGCGTCGCACCACCCTCTACGGGGCCTGCCCATGAGCGCTCTGGCGGCACCCCGCTCCCTACCCCTGCGCTGGAGCGCTGCCCTCACGGCTCTGTTGGTGTCGGTTCCCGCCGGGGTGCTGCTGCGCTGGCCCCGGCCCCGGGCCGAGGGACTCGAGCGCCTGTTGTCCCAGTCCGCCCTGCTGCAGAGTTTTCCGGCGACGCCCCAGCGTCCGGCGCCCGCCCTCTGGACCCAGCGGCTTGGAGAGCCCCTGGCCCGCACGGTCTGGAGTCGCCAGAGCCGGGTGTGGTGGCAGTTCTGGGGCCGCGATGGCGATGGGGGTGCCTTTCTGGCTTTCCCTGCCCAGGATCTGCCATCGGCCCTACCAGCCCATGCGCTGCGGGTCGATGACCTACTTGTGGTGGCTCCCGATCCCCTCTCCCAGCGGCTGCTTCAGGATCAGCTTAAGTTGGCCCAGCGCCAGCGCCGGGGGCTCGAACAGCGCTGCCTGCAGCGCCTTCAGCAGGAGCAAGCCGTCTTCTGGTCTCCCCTGGGCTTGGGCGTGATGGCCGGGCCCATGGCGCCGCTGCTGCAGCGCTTCCAGGAGGGTTGCCTCAGCCTGCGCCTGCAGGGAACCAGCCTCCAGTTGTCGGGGGAAGCCAGTGCGGCCGGTGGCTTCCTGGCCGATCCAGTGCCCCGCGCGGAGGTGGCCCTGCCAGCCCCCCTGGCCCAGAACCTGCTCCTGGAGTGGCGCGGCCCGGCCCTGGAGGGACTGCTGCAGGGGCTGCTCAACCGCCAGCTGATCCGTGACCCTTTGGCCGCCCGCTATGGCATCGGCGAGGGTCAGTTGGCCGTGGTGCGCCGCGCCCCCTTCGTGTTGCAGCTCCGCTCCCTTGCCCAGGGGCCGTTTCAGGCGGGACTGGCCCTCCAGGTTGAGGTGAACGGGGATCGCCGACCCTGGAATCGCTTGCTGGATGGGCTGAAGGCACCGCTGGAGGCCCAGGGGCTTGAGGCCACTCCCGGTGGCTCAACGGCCTTGCCCGCCCTGCGTTGGAGCCGGAACGATGGCCAGGTGGTGGGTGGCTGGCGCTGGGTGCTGCCCCGCTCCGCCGCTCCCCAGCTTCTGGTCTACCTCGGTCCCGAACCGACTGGTTCCGTCTCGACCAATACACCGCTGCAAGTTGGTGGTTTCGAGTCCCAGCTGCTGGTCAGGCCGGCGGCTCTGGCCGCTGCTGGTCTGCTGCCACCGGACATGCCCCTGCTGGTGCAGCAGGCCAGCCAGCTCAGCCTGGTGGCCTCCAGTTCAGCCCTGGGGAAGCGGGTGTTGGGTTCTCCGCTCAGCCAACTGACGGGGACGCTTCAGGTGCAGCCTCGCCTTCCGGCGCGTTAGCCAGACCCTGCTGCTGGCGTTCGCGCTTGCGCCGTTCGGCAGCCACGGTTTCTTCCATCAATTCCACCGCCTGGGCCATCTTTTCCAGGTTGCTGGCGTAGAGGTTGATGTCTTTGTCGAGCCGCTCCTGCAGCAGCCCCATGGCGCCGCCGAGGTCGTGGGCGTAGTTCCGCAGGGCAACAGGGTCCATGGCATCGGCGCCCTGGGCTTGCTCCAGCAGGCTCAGGAGCCCCACCGCCATGAGCCGTGAGTAGTGAAAATCGCTGCGACGGATGCTGGCCAGGCCTGCCGCCACGGGTTCTGGGGCGCCGCTGCCCTCCTGTTCAATCCACTGTGTCACCTGCTCGACGCTGTGGCTGCCCATGGCCTCCATGGCGGCGTTGCGTTGCTGGCGCAGGGCCGAGGCATCGAAACCCGAGGCCGCGCAGAGCGCGCTCAGCAGAAGAGTCCGTTGGGCTTCAGGTTTGTACCCCTTGGCAAAGCTGTCGAACACCTGGATCAGCCCAGAGGCGAACAGGGGGTCGCTGCGGAACCCCTTCTGGCGGCTCAGAAGATGAAGCTCTACCAGCAGCTCATCCACCATGCGCCGGTAGAGGGGCGCAATCACGTGGGGGAAGGCGGCGTGGAAGGCTCGCTTGCTGTCGGCAACAGTGAGAGCTGCGCTCACGCGGAATCAGGCCAAGTTGGGCCGACCCTAACCGCCCAGGCTCAGTAGGATCGAGCCCAGTCGCCTCAGCAGCTCCATGATCCCGATCGTGATTGAAGAGTCGGGCCGGGGTGAGCGCGCTTTTGACATCTATTCCCGCCTGCTGCGGGAGCGCATCATTTTCCTGGGCGAGCCGGTGACGTCCGAGTCGGCCAACCGGGTGGTGGCCCAGTTGCTCTTCCTGGAGGCGGAGGATCCGGAGAAGGACATTTTCCTCTACATCAATTCCCCAGGCGGATCGGTGTACGACGGCCTCGGCATTTTCGACACCATGCAGCACATCAAGCCTGACGTGCAAACCGTGTGCGTTGGCCTGGCGGCGTCGATGGGTGCCTTCCTGCTCTGTGCCGGCACCAAGGGCAAGCGCAGCAGCCTCACCCACTCCCGAATCATGATTCACCAGCCCCTGGGTGGGGCTCGCGGTCAGGCCAGTGACATTCGCATCCAAGCGGACGAAATTCTCTATCTCAAGAAGAAGCTCAACACCGAGCTGGCTGACCGCACCGGCCAGCCCCTGCCCCGCATTGAGGAGGACACCGATCGCGACTTCTTCATGTCGCCGGCGGAAGCCGTGAGCTACGGCCTGATCGACAAGGTGATCGAGAAGCGCCCCGTGCGTCCGGTATGAACTGGGCCACCCCGTTTGGGCTGAGAGATGGCTGCTTGACGGTGCCAGGCTGTGCCACCAGATTTGGCGAGCACCCAGCTAGCTCCATTGATGTACGCCACCCTGCGGGAATACGAGGGAATCAAGGATCCAGCGGAGGCCACCCAGCCCCTGCTCGATGGATTGCTGGCTGAAATGCAGGCCCTGCCGGGCTTCGTTTCCTACTACTTCGTGGATGTGGGTGAGGCGGGAGACCGCATGATCTCCCTCAGCGTGTTTGAAACCAGCGAGGCCGCGGAGGAATCAAACCGGGTGGCCGCCAAGTGGGTGCAGCGCTGGATGGCCGAGCATCCCACCACCGCACCCACGGCCAGCCGGGTGGACGCTGGCCCGGTGATGGCCAGCGCCGTCGCCTGATCAGCCAGCCAGCAGCGGCGAGAAGCGTTCCTTCTCCGGAATGGCGGCGAATTCGGCCACGATGGCTCGGAATTCGTCGCCATTGAGGCTCTCCTTCTCGATCAGGAGTTCCACCACCCGATCCATGCAGTCTCGGTGCGCGGCCACCAGCTTCACCGTGTCGGCGTAGCAGTTCTGCACGATCTCTCGCACAGCATCGTCGATCTTGCTGGCCAACCGGTCCGAGCCGTCGCTGCGCGTCATCAGGTCGCGGCCCAGGAACACTTCCTGGTTGCCAGCCTCAAAGGACACCTGGCCGAGATCGCTCATCCCGAAACGGGTGACCATCTGGCGGGCGATCGAAGCCACCTGCTGGATATCGCCACCGGCGCCCGTGGTGACTTCGGCATAGCCGAACACCACATCCTCTGCGGCACGGCCGCCGAGGGCCCCCATGATGCGGGCCCGCAGCTGGGCACGGCTCACGAGCATTTGCTCTTCATCCGGGGAGAACCAGGTGAGGCCTTGGGCTTGGCCCCTGGGGATCAGGGTGACCTTCTGCACGGGGTCGTGGGCCTTCACCAA
>JBEEKG010000073.1:0-3739 GCA_041168785.1 Cyanobacteriota bacterium | reverse complement strand
TCCCAGCACCTTGCATCCCCTTCGCTTCCTGGGGAAGGCCTTCAAGTCAGACGAACGATCTAGGTTTTCAGACCGAATCAATGTCCAGTTGACTGTCCTGCCGGACTGTCTTGTGTGATTCCTTCCCTGGGAGGAATGGCAGTCCTCCGGTGCGAGATCCATATCTGTTGAACCGTTCATGTCTCCGTTCTTTCCCCCGTCATCCCTGTCTGCGACCACCGCCTGGTCGTCGCCTCTCTCCGGCCGCGCCAGCGGGCCCAGCTGCCCTCTGCAGCAACGCCCCCAAGGGCGGCCTGCCTCCCAGCCGCTTACTTGGGAGGAGTTGCTCGGCCAGCGCTGAGCAACGCTTGAAAGTGCCGGCCCTCATCTCCTGGGGTGTCCGAGGTGTTGAACACCACGTCGAGGTGCTCGCCCAGGCGCACCGTGAGTTCCTCCAGGATTTGATCCTGGGGGCAACCCTCGAGCCAGGTGGCGTTCATGAAGACCGTCTGGCGGCTTTCAGAGAAATGGGTCTTGGCGCCGGGCAAGTCGTCATCGGTCAGGAGCTCCACGGCCGGCAGGCCTCGGAAGTTCCCTTGGGCCAACTCCGCCGCCAGGCTCACCAAGGCCTCTGGGGGCTCGCCCAGCCCCAGGGCGTGCACGGCCGCACTGACCAGGCGGCCATCGGCGGCCCAACCGAGAATCTGCTGACGCCAGGCCTCCATGCACGCCTCAAGCTGTTCCCTGGCGGATGGCGATGTCGTCATCGGCGTTTTGCCTGGGGGGCTGACGGGGTGGGTTAGGGCGCCTGCAGGCGCTCCCGCTGCAGGTAGACCCGGATCAATTTTTCATCCATCAACCCCTGGCGGGCCAGGGGAGCCTCGTTGCAGCGTTCGAACAGCCCAAGCAGCGTGGAGGCCTGGAACTGGAAGCCGTGAGCCGCACCGATGGCGACGACGTCTGGAGCGGTGATCACCTCGTTGAGCTGGTCGCGCAGGTTCTGTTCCTGCTGAATGCGGCCCAGAAAGTTGAACAGGGTGTCCAGCTCGCTGGCCTTGGAGCCGGCGGCGTCGCTCGGGTTGGCGTCCAGATCCATCAGGGGTGCCTCGCGCGGCGCGGGAAGGAATCCCCACGCTAGGGCCGAGCCGATCAGGGACCACCCCGTGTTGGGCGACAGTTCAGAATCCCCCCACAGCCTTCTTCGACCCGTGTCCTAGAGCGATGACCCCTTTGCCCAGCGCCATCGAGATCATCGTGGGCATCCTGCTGCTCTTCGGCGGAGGTGAATTGTTTGTGGGTGGATCCACCGCGCTGGCCTTGCTGCTGGGGATTCCCCAGATCGTGATCGGTCTCACGGTGGTGGCGCTGGGCACCAGCGCGCCGGAACTGTTCGTGAGCCTGATCTCCACGATCCAGGGCGGCGACGACATCGCCGTGAGCAACATCGTGGGCAGCAATATTTTCAACGTGCTGGTGGTGCTGGGCCTCAGCGCTCTGGTGGTGCCTCTGCGGGTGAAGAGCCGCCTGGTGCGCCGCGACGTGCCCCTGCTGCTCGGGGTGTCGATGGCGGTGTGGGGGATGGCCTCCGGCGGCCGCCTCACCTGGCAGGCCGGTGTCGCCCTGCTGGTGGGCACCGTGATCAACCTCGTCTGGGAGATGCGCACCGCCGAGGAGAACCCCGATGAGGCCGGAGACATCGACGACAACGACCGCGCCACCCCAGCGGTGGCTGCCGCCAAATTGGCGGGGGGGCTGGTGCTGCTGGTGGTGGGATCCCAGGTGCTGGTGAAAGGGGCGACCACCGCGGCCATCGCCCTGGGGGTGAGCCAGACCGTGATCGGCCTCACGATCGTGGCGGCCGGCACCTCTATGCCCGAACTGGTGACCTCCCTGGTGGCGGCCTATCGCGGCAAGGCTGACCTCGCCATCGGCAACGTGGTGGGCAGCAACCTGCTCAACCAGCTGGTGATCCTCGGGCTCTGCGGTGTGGCCTCCGGTGGCGCGGGCCTCACGGTGGATCCGGTGATGGTCAACCGCGATTTCCCGATCATGGTGCTCACGACCCTGGCCTGCCTGCCCATCTTCTGGACCAACGGGGTGATCACCCGGCTCGAGGGCGGAATCCTGGTGGGTCTCTATGGCCTCTACCTGGTGGAACAGGTGCTCACCACCACGGTCACCTCGGCCGTCGATGAATTCCGCCTGGTGGCGTTGGTGGTGGTGGTGCCGTTGCTGCTGGTCTTCCTGGTGTGGCAAACCCTGCGCTGGCGTCAGCAACGGCACGCATGAGCCTTCTGGCCAGCAGTGCTGTCCCATCCCTCAGCACCACCGGCCTCCAGGACCTGCTCCAAACCTGGGGCTATGGGGTGATTTTTGTGGCCATGCTGCTCGAAAGTGCTGGCCTGCCCCTTCCGGGAGAAACCATCACCCTCCTGGGCGGCTATGCGGCCGGAAGCGGTCAGCTGCAGGTGCTGGGGGTGATTGCTGCCGCGGCCAGCGGAGCGATCATCGGCGACAGCCTGGGCTACTGGATCGGGCGACGGGCGGGCTGGCCCTTGCTGCTGCGGATGGGGGCCCTGTTGCGCCAATCCCCCGAGCAGCTGGAGGGCTACCGGTTGCGTTTCCTGCGCCATGCCGGCAAGTCGGTGTTTCTGGGCCGTTTCGTGGCGGTGCTGCGGGTGGTGGCCGGACCGATGGCCGGTGCGGTGGGCATGCCCTACCGGCGCTTTCTGATCTGCAATTGTGCCGGCGCGGTGCTCTGGGCCTCCACGATGGTGAGCCTGGCCTGGCTCGGTGGGCGCTGGGTGCCCCTGGATCGGATGCTCGAAGGGGTGTTGGAGTTTGGGATCGGCTCGCTGGTGCTGGTTGCATTGGTGCTGCTGGTGCCCAAGCTGCTCTCCTGGTGGGAGCGCCGCCAACTCGATTCCAGTGACGGTCCCTAGCGATGGACCTCACCCCCCAGCAGCGGCGCGCCGCCACCCTGGCTGCCCTGCTGGGCAATGCCCTGGAGTGGTTTGACTTTGCCGTTTACGGCTATGTGGCGACCCCCCTCGGCCATGCCTTTTTCCCGGCCGAGGACCCGGGCCTGCAGGCCGTGGCCGCCTTCGGCGTGTTTGCGGTGGGCTACCTGATGCGACCCGTGGGCAGCTTGGTGCTTGGCCCGATCGGCGACCTGCTCGGGCGCCGCAACATGCTCAGCCTCAGCATCGTGCTGATGGGCGCCGCAAGCCTGCTGATCGCCCTATTGCCCACCCATGCCCAATGGGGGGCGGGGGCTGGGCTGGCCCTGTTGGGCCTGCGCATGGTGCAGGGGTTTTCGGTGGGCGGTGAATTCACCGGTTCGATGACCTACGCCACCGAGGCGGCCCGTCCGGGTCAGCAGGGACTGCTCGCCAGCCTGGCCACCGCGGGTGGCCTGGTGGGGTTCAGCCTGGGCTCCCTCACCGTGGCCCTGCTGGCCCGCGCCCTCGGCGATGCCGCCATGGATGCCTGGGGATGGCGGTTGCCCTTCGCCCTGGGAGGCCTCGTGGCCCTGTTGGGCCTGTGGATGCGGCGGCGCATGCCCGAAACACTGGAGCTTCACCACCGAGAACCCCAGCCCGTTGGTGCGCTCGGGTTGCTCCGGGCCATGGGGCTCCGGCTGGCGGAGGTGCGGCAGCAGGGGCCGTTGGTGCTGCGCATCATCGCGTTGGTGTCCTTTGCCAACGTTGTGTTCTACGTGCTGTTTGTCTATCTGGTGGACTACAGCGGACACCAGGCC
>JBEEKG010000072.1:0-8814 GCA_041168785.1 Cyanobacteriota bacterium | reverse complement strand
TGTTCGCCGTTCTGGATGCCCATCTGCGGGATTACCCCCGGGCCCTCTCCCACGAGGTGGTGGAGGCGGCCGTGGCCCTGGCCGATGGCACCCGGGCCGTCGTGATCACCCCGGAGCAACTGCAGGCCACAAGCTTCCCCCCTGAGCGGCTGTGGCTGGTGGCCTCCGGTGGCTTGCCCCTGGGCACGGCCCTGCCGAGCGCCTTGGCCCTCGAGGGCCAGAAGCCCCTGCGGGTGCTTGGCCTCGACCGGATCGCCCTTGCGCGCCTGGTGGATCCCCCACCCGTCCTGGGCGGCGACGGTGTCAATGCCGCCCCTGGCTGGGAGGCCCTACTGCTGGATCGCTGGGAGGACCATCGCCAGCAACTCGCGGATGGCGCCATCGCCGACGCCCCCGAGTTGCCGCCCCCTGATGAGGAGGAACCCGACGATGAAAACAAACGCCCACCGTCGTCCTATCCCTGGCATCGGGGCGAGGGCGCCCTGGAATCGCCGATCGCGGCCTTTCGCATGCTCAGCGATCAGCTTGGCTTGCCCTTCCGCCGGGAATTGCTGCGGCGCGTGTTTACCGATCAGGTAAAGCGCCACGGCGAGGCCTCCCTGGCCCTGGCCGGCGCCGTGGCTGAATCGATCGGACTGCAAACCCAGTTGCTGGAGATTCGTGCCGAGGCCATCGCCCAGCTCGATGCTCCCCTGATGGTGCGCTGGGGCAACGGCTTGGCGGTGATCTACCGCAGCAGTGCCACCTCCCTGGTGCTGGGAATCCCGGCGGTGGCCAACCAGGAGCTCAGCCTGGCGGAGTTTTGCGAGCAGTGGGGCGAGGAGGGTGAAGTGCTCACCCTGCGTGTCAATGAACTCACCCCCCAGCGCAAGTTCGGTTTTAGTTGGTTTTTGCCAGCGCTCCAGCAGCACCGCACCGTGTTGCTGGAGGTGTTGCTGGCCAGCTTCTTTGTGCAGCTCTTCGGCCTTGTTAATCCCCTGCTGATTCAACAGGTTATTGACAAGGTGATTATCAACAACAGCCCTAGTGCCCTGGGGGTATTGGGCACCTTGCTGGTGGTGTTTGCCGTATTTGAGGGTCTACTGCTCTGCCTGCGCACGTTTCTATTCGTTGACACCACCAACCGCATCGACCTATCCCTCGGCACCCAAATCATTGATCACCTGCTCCGCCTGCCGCTCAGTTATTTCGACCGCCGCCCGGTGGGTGAGGTGAGCAGCCGCATCGGTGAGCTTGAGAAGATCCGCTCCTTCCTCACTGGCACGGCCCTCACCACCATTCTCGACGCCATCTTCGCGCTCTTGTACATCATCGTGATGGTGATCTACAGCTGGCAACTCACCTTGCTCACCCTGGCGGTGATTCCCGTGCTCGTGGTGCTCACCCTCACGGTGTCGCCGCTGGTGCGCACCCAGCTGCAGAGCCGCTCCGTGGCTAACGCCCGGGCCCAAAGTCATCTCCTGGAGGTGTTGAGCAGCATGATGACGGTGAAGGCCCAGAACATCGAGTTGCGCAGCCGCTGGAAGTGGCAAGACCTCTACACAGACTTCGTGGCTGAGGGATTTGACAACACTCTGCTCAGCACCACGGCCAATACCTTGAGCGCTTTCCTCAACAAGCTCTCCAGCCTGCTGGTGATCTGGGGTGGGGCGGCCCTTGTGTTGCAAGGGGAGTTGAGTCTGGGTGAACTGATCGCCTTCCGCATCATCGCCGGCTACGTAACAGGCCCCTTGCTGCGCATGACCTCGATCTGGCAGACCATCCAGGAGACGGCCCTCTCCCTCGAGCGCCTCAGCGATGTGATCGACCACCCCCAGGAGGCGCCGGAAGACAACGCCAATCGCATCATCATGCCGCCGATCGAAGGCGCAATCGACTTCCAGAACATCCATTTCCGCTACAAGCCCTCCTCACCGCTCCTGCTCACCGGCGTTAACCTCACCATCCCCAAGGGCCAGTTCGTGGCCGTGGTGGGGACCAGTGGCTCCGGGAAAAGCACCCTCACCAAACTGGTGGCCCGCCTCTACAACCCCGAGCAGGGCATGGTGCTAGTAGACGGGATCGACATCGCCAAGGTGGAGCTCTATTCCCTGCGCCGTCAGATCGGCATTGTTCCCCAGGACACGGTGCTCTTCGATGGCTCCGTGGAAGAGAACATCACCCTCACTAACCCCGAGGCCACGGGTGAGGAGATCATCGAAGCCGCCACCATCGCCGCCGCCCACGACTTCATCATGGGTTTGCCGGCCGGCTACTCCACCCAGGTGGGCGAACGGGGCAGCGGGCTCTCCGGTGGCCAGCGGCAACGCATCGCCATCGCCCGCACCATCCTGCAGAAGCCCCGCATGTTGATCATGGACGAGGCCACCTCCGCCCTCGACTACCAGACCGAGCGGGTGGTGAGCGAAAACCTGATGCAGTCGCTGCGGGGCTGCACCGTGCTGTTCATCACTCACCGCCTCTCCTCGATCGTCAACGCCGACATGATCGTCTGCATGGGCAATGGCGCCGTGCTTGAGGCGGGCACCCATCAGCAGTTGATGGCCGCCCGGGGCCCCTACTACGTGCTCTTTCGCCAGCAGGGACGCTCCTCCTCGTCCTCCTCGTCTTCGAGCGGCACGCCACCAATCGCCAAGGTGGGCCTGCCGATCAACTACGCCATCGGCACCTGAGCCGCTCCGATCGTGTCCTCGACCCCTTCAACACCCAAAGGCACGCCGCCATCGGGGCTTGCTGAGCCGGTCGATCCCCTCGTGGGCGAGGCGCCGCCGGCACCGACGCCTAATGAGTCCAGCCCCGAGCAACAACCCCGCGGCCAGCATCGCCAGCGCCGCACCACCCTGCCCCGCAGCACCCGGGGCTGGAGCCGCGGGATTGTCTGGACCCTGATCGGACTCACCGGCTTCGGCGTCGTCTACGGCTTGATCGCCCGCATCGAAACCTCGGTGAATGCCAACGGCAAACTCAGGCCCGTAGGGGGTGTCACGAGCGTCACCGCTCCCTTCAATGCCCCGGTGACCAGGGTGCTGGTCAAGGAGGGCCAACTGGTGCGGGCCGGCCAACCCCTCATCCAGTTGCGCGATAAGGCGGTCCTTGAGCAGCGCAGCCAACTCGATAGCCAGCGGGCCCTCTGGCGATCCCAGATCAACCGGCTAGCCATTCGTCTGGGATTATCGGTCCTGCCACCCCAAGGCGAGGCGGAACGGCGTCAGCTGGCGATTGAGTCCAGCGAACTCGAGCTGCGGGAGCAGGCGGCCACCCAGGAACGGCAGCGCAGCGTGCTCAACCTTGAACAGCAGGCCTCGGATCTGGCGGCGCTGCGGCAGAAGAAGGTGATTAACGCCAGCATCACCGCCAGGATGAAGCGGCTGGTCCAGCAGGGAGCCCTCTCCCTCCTGGAGCTGGATCGCCAGGAGGAGCGGGAAGCTGAATTGGGTGGCGCGATCGCGCGCACCGAAAAGGAACTCGAATCGGCCCGTTACCGCGTCAGGGAAAGCCAGCTCAAGCAGTTGCAGATACCTGCTGCCGAACGCAAGCAGCTTTACGCCGAATACGACAACGCCCGACTACAGCTTTCGGGAGTCAACTCCCGCCTGGATGAAATCAACGATCGGCTGGTGCTCGGCCGGCTGGTGGCCCCGGTGGCGGGCAAGGTCTTCGATCTTGGTGTCAAACCCGGCGAAATCGTCAGCCCTGCCCGATCGGCGCTCCAGATTGTTCCCCAGAACAACCTTCAGGTGGAGCTTTCTGTCTCCAACCGTGACATCGGCTTCCTGTTGCCGGGCATGCCGGTGGATGTGCGCGTCACCTCCTTCCCCTTCACCGACTACGGCTCCCTCAAGGGCACGATCCTGCGCATCGGCGCCGATGCCCTGCCCCCCAGTCAACAGAATCCCCAGGAGTCTTTCCCGATCATGGTGTCGATCAACGCCAGCGAGCTCAGCCGCAAGGGGCGCACCTACCAGTTGCGGGCGGGGATGGCGGTATCGGGCCTGATCCAGCTGGGCTCCCGGCCGGTGATCTCCCTGATCAGCGATCGCTTCAGCTCCTTTATGGAGTCGACCCGGGAGATCCGCTAGAGGTGGCTCCCAGTTGACTCAGTAGATCACTGGGGAGGCCGGCCACCAACTGGGCGGTGCCCTGCCCCTGGCTGCCAAGCAGATACAACTGACCACCGCCGTTGCCATCAGCGGCAATGGCCAGTTGCTGGGTGTTGCTGCCCATCCCGGCCAGCAGCTGCTCTAGCGGCGCGATCGGCAGCAGGCGGGCATCGCCGATGCCGGCCAGGCCAGAGGGGGTGAGGCGCTCAAAACTCTGCTGGCTCTCGCCTCCAGGCAGGGTCTGGCTGCGCACCCAGCCGATCGCATCGGTGATGCCGACGCCGCTTGTGGTGCTATTGAAACCCAGGTCGAGATCCACCAACTGCGGCGTGCCCCTCTGCCCATCCCAGCCGAGGGGTGTTACTTGCTCCAGGCCACTAATCACGAACAGATCCCGGCCGGAGCCCCCCCCCACGTTCAGCGCCGTATCGCCGGCAGTCAGCCAGGGACTCCAGCGCAGATAGAGCACATCGTCGCCGCCGCCGCCATCGATGCCGAGAAAGGCCCCCGAGCTGATGAGGCTGTCGTTGCCGAGCCCACCCTTCACCACCTCGAAACCCAGCAGGGAGCCGCTGGCCCCAGCGCCGATCGCGGAGGCGCTGCCCAGATCCAGATCAACAGTCACAGGCAGCGTCCAGTTGCTGTACTCCAGCCGGTCGAGTCCATTGCCACCGAGCAACTGGCCCGTCAGGCTGCCACCGAGGTCGAGGATGGTCACGTCATCCCCCCCGCCCAGATCGACCGATTCGATGCTGCGGAAGCGCAGGCCATCGAGGTTGCCGGCATCCGGGCCGTTCAGCACCAGCAGCTCCCGCCGGCTGTTGGCTTCAGTAGGGGCTAACAGGATGTCGTTGCCGCCACCGCCATCGAGTTCGCCGGCCAGTTGCTGGTTTCGCAGGTTGAAGCGATCGTCGTTGCTGCCGCCTTGCACCTGGCCGCCTAGCCCATCGTTGAAGTTGATGCTGTTGACGCCATCCCCCATCAGGATGCGAGTGCTGCCCAGCATCGGTCCCTCCAGGATCAGAGTGTTGTTGCCGCTGCCCAGGTCAATGGTGGAATCAATCAGGCTGCCGTTGATGCGCAGGTCGTCGTTGCCGTCGCCCAGCAGCACCGTGGAATTGAGCAGGCCAATGCGCTCGAGCTGGATGCTTGTAAACGGGTCGTCGTAGAGAACTCCTAGATCAGCGGCCAGGTTTTCGTCGATGCGGGTGAAGATCGACACCCGATCATCACCAGCCCCCGTATCAATCAGGCTGTTGTCCAACCCCACGGCCCGGGCATTCAAATTGAAGCGCCAGGTGCTGCCATCACCATTGCTCACTGGCGTTTGGCCCAGGTCGAAGTTGAAGCCTTCCTGGCCCTCCGCCGCGAGTGGATCAATTCCGCTCACATAAAAGCCAGAGTTGATCGTCACGGTGTCATTGCCCCGGCCCAGCAGGATTCCTGAGTCTTTGAGGCCTTCGGCGAGCAGGTTGAAACTGAGGTCGGCCCGCTGGCTGGTGCCTAGGCCGGTGAGGCGGAGCTCGGTGATCCCCTCCAAACCCACCAGATCATTGCCACCCAGGCCCAGCACACGACTGTTGTCCATGGCAGTGGTGCGCGAGTCCAGCACAGCGCTAGCGCTTCTAGCCGACTGCAACCCGAGGTTCAGCAGATCGCTGGTGCCGATGATCAGGGCATCGGCAGCGGTGCCGTTCAGGAAGGTGGTGTTCACCAGTCCGATGTGTTCGGCGATCATGTTCAGATCGGCATCGTCGAGCTCGGCGATCGCGAACGACTGCAGCGTGCGTTGGGAGCGCAACTCCATGGCGGGGGCCCCCGATTGCGTCAGGTCCATCGTGGTGTTTTCAATGCCCACCTGGATGGCGTTTTGGGAGCTCCCAGCCTTGCCCTCAAGCGAGCGGCTACCAGAGCCGCCGAAGGTGCGTACCACCACCAGCATCAAATCGGGCAGGGGATCGGTGCGGGGGCTGGGGCTGGGGGGAACCGGCGGATCTGGTGGGCCTGGTGGTTCCGGTGGACCTGGGGGAATCGGCGGCACATCCGGATTGGAAGAGCCACCGCCACCGCCACCGCCACCAGCTCCGCCGCCAACTCCGCCGCCACTGCCGTTCAGGGGGCGTAACGACTCCTCGCTTGACGGAGCTCCCGCCAGTGGACTTGGGCTGCCCTTGCCGCCCATCGCTGCCAGCCCAGGTCCTGGCCCCGAAGCAAAGTCTTGGGCCGGGCCTTCGTCGAAGCCGAGGCCAAGATTCTCCAGGGGCCTGATCTGGATGCGGCCCGCCGTGGTGCCGAGGCTGCCAGGGTCCCCTTCCCCTGGGTCCTGCAAGGGCCCTCCGATCGGTCCCGATGCACCGACACTGGCGAGAGCGTCCTCAACCAGATAGAGCAGCACGATGCCGAGGGCAGCGCCCGTCAGCACACCCTCCAGGGATACGCGGCGGCCGTCCCTCTTGAGGCTCACCGCATCCTTGAATTCGCTCAGCCCTGATGCGATGTCAAGCCTGTTATTAGTTTGGGAATTCTGGATCCTTACCAGGCTCAAATAGGGCCGTCGATGCGTATCAGCGCTGATGCGTCAAGGGAATTCGGGGTGGCCGCCCCGAATCAGGTGTACTCATATGGGCAATTGCAACCAGCTGGGTGTTAGTGGAGCGACAGTCTCGTACCCGGATCAAGGTCTCCCATCTGCATCGCTGTCATCGCCTTGGGGCTCCCGGTCCTTCCGCCGCTGTTCTCCTGTTCACCGTGGTCCAGGGCCACACCCTGCCGTGTAGTTGGGCCCATGGCTACGCCCTGGTGCCCCACGAGTCCCAGGTGATCAGTCGTCACTTTTGCTTCGACAGCCAGGAGCTTGAAACCTATCGGCAACTCCATGCCGACCAATCCCTGCGCTGGATGGACAGTGAGTTCATGTTCCAGCTGGCCCTTGATCTGATGCTGGGCCAGATTCGCCCCCTGTTGGCCTGCAATCCGGAGCCGATGTCAGTAACGCATCGGTTGGAGGATACCCAGTTGTTGCTGCTGCACCTCAACGGCAATTTTCCCCAGCTCGACCAACTGCTCAACCAGTGCGGTGAGCACTACCTGCTGCATCGCCAGCTCCAGGCTTTGAAGGCCTTTCCGCAGCTCAGTTCGGACGCCAGCAGATAAAGGAGTTGGGCCGCAGCGACAGTCGCGGACAGTGGGACGCACCGGCCGTGTCCAGATCCAGCAGTGGTCGCCGCTCCGGTGCCAGATCTGCGCTTGGGTGTTCCACCCGGTGGCTGTCAGGTGCCAGCAGCAGGCTGATCCCCTGGGATCCGGGCCAGGCCACGAGCTTCTGCAGGGCTTCCGCCAGTAGGGCCGGGCTGAGCTCAGCCCCCGCGGCCGCCGTCAGCAGCAGGGTGGTGTCCGGCTGATCCAGCAGGGCCAGAAGCCGGGGATGGTTCTCCCGTTCCAGCTGCAGTCCCTGGCCCTTGGCCCAGATCCGCAGGCTTTCCTGGCGCTGGTCCCGCTCCAGGGGCGATAGGGGGCCGTGGCGGGCCAACACGGCAGTCAGGCCGCAGGCTTCTAGGGGTTCGGGGCCGGGGGGCGAGGCCGGGGCGCCCTGCATCAGGTGGCCGAGCTTGATGCGCTTGGTTTGCAGGTAGGCGGCGTTGTGCAGGCCCGGATCCATCACCAGCGGCACCCGGTCTTCGACCTGCAGGCCGTAGCCGCCTAGGCCTGCGATCTTGCGCGGGTTATTGGTGATCAGGCGTAGCCGGTGCACGCCGAGGTCGCTGAGGATTTGAGCCCCAACTCCGTAGTTGCGCAGGTCTGCAGCAAAGCCAAGGCGTTCGTTGGCCTCCACCGTGTCTAGGCCTGTGTCCTGCAGGGAGTAGGCCTTGAGCTTGTTGATCAGGCCAATGCCCCGGCCCTCCTGGCGCAGATACACCACCACCCCAACGCCGGCGGCTTCGATCATGCGCAGGGCCGCCTCCAGCTGGGACCGGCAGTCGCAGCGCAGCGAGCCAAAGGCATCGCCGGTGAGACACTCGCTGTGCACCCGCACCAGCACCGGTTCTTTAGCCAGCTGCGGTTGGCCCTTGATGATGGCAACGTGCTCGCTGCCATCTAGTTCGTTGCGGTAGCCGATGGCGCGGAAGTCGCCGAAGGCGCTTGGCATGGCCGCTTCCGCCTGGCGCTGCACGAAGCGCTCAGTGTCGAGGCGGTAGCTGATCAGTTCGGCAATGCTGATCAGGCGTAATCCGTGGCGTCGGGCGTAGGCAGCCAGCTGGGGTAGCCGGGCCATGGAGCCGTCGCTGTTTTGAATTTCGCAGATCACCCCGGCTGGATAGAGGCCTGAAAGCCTGGCTAGATCGACGGCGGCCTCGGTGTGTCCAGCGCGCTTCAGTACGCCGCCTTGCTTAGCCCGCAACGGGAAGATGTGGCCGGGCCGGCGCAGGTCGGCCGGACGGGTGTGGGGGTGGATCGCCACCTGGATGGTGCGGGCGCGATCGTCGGCGGAAATTCCAGTGCTGACACCGTTTTCTGGGCCCGCATCAACGCTCACCGTGAAGGCGGTCTGGTTGCTGTCGGTGTTGCGATCCACCATCAGTGGCAGATCCAGGACATCGAGCCGTTCACCCTCCATGGCCAGGCAGATCAGGCCCCGGGCCTCGGTGGCCATGAAGTTGATCTGCTCGGGCGTTGCAAACTGCGCGGCGCAGATCAGGTCGCCTTCATTTTCCCG
>JBEEKG010000071.1:0-3369 GCA_041168785.1 Cyanobacteriota bacterium | reverse complement strand
GTGAATCGATTGATCCGGACCTGAAGGCACGGCTGCTACAGGAAGTCCGCACGCCGTGGCGAGGCCTACGCCGAGGTCTCTGGTTGGCTCTGGCGGCTTCTGGTGCTGTGGGTCTCGCCACAATGGCCATGCGTTTGGCCAGTGGTGCTGAGGTGCCCTCAGGGGATCTCTTGATCCAGCTCGGGGCTCTCGGGCTCTTTGGCAGTCTCCTCTGGCTGGATCGCAACCGGGTGGGCGACTGACGTTTCACTGCTGATCAACCCTGGGTCCAGGGAGGAGGCCTCCATGGAGGACGGCTCCTCCTCCGGTTCGGCCTGGTTCGGGCTGATGGGGGAGATCTCAGCTTCCGGCACAGATTCCGACACAGATTCCGGCTCAGGCTCAGGTGCCAGCCCGGGCTCAGTCTGGATTGGTTCAGGTTCTGGGATCTGGAGCGGGCTGAGCAGCAGCAGGGGTAGGCCCATATTGAGGCGTTGGCTCTCCAGCTGGCTGACCGTGAGGGGAGCCACGGCTGCCAGGGCTTCTGGGCGGATGCGCAGCAGGGTGAGGGTCTGGGTGAGCTGTTGCCACTGCCACAGGATCAGCGCCAACAGCGGGCAGGCCAGCAGCAGGCCAACCAGGCGGGGACTTGCCTCCAGGGGCGATAGAGAGGCGGCCAGGGCGGCGTGTTGATCCATCCACCAGAACAGGGGCAGCAGCGCGGCTGCTCCCCCCACCATGACCAGCTTGAGTAGCACAGGGCTTTGCAGGGCTGACAGCGTGCGCTGGGCTTCGCTCCGTGTCCGGACGGGCACCTGAACCACCAGCAGCGAACAGACATCTGCTGGGCGCTTCCAGAGCAGGATGGCGGGCCCTAGGGCGCCGATGGCCCAGGCCAGAAGGCGCTCCAGCCCGGGCAAGGGCCCAGGGTCGGCTCCGGCCAACAGAAGCAGAAGCCCCAGCAGCTCCAGCGGGATTGCGCCGACGGCAATCAGCTGGAGCCAGAGCAGGGGCTCGCTGCGAGGGATCACGGGACTCAGGTGCTGAGGGTGCGGCGCTGGGTGACCAGCTTGAAGGCCTCCACCCGATCCCCTTCCTGCCAACCGGTGTAGCGGTCGGTGCCGATGCCGCACTCGAAGCCGGTGGCCACCTCCTTGACGTCGTCCTTGTTGCGGCGCAGGGAGTCGAGTTCGCCTTCGAACACCTTCTCCTTGCCCCGCCACACCCGCACCTTGCAGTTGCGCTGCAATTTGCCGGTGGTGACGTAGCAGCCGGCCACCGCACTGCGACCGATGGTGAACACCGCCCGGACTTCGGCCTCGCCCAGGGATTCTTCCACCAGCTCGGGCTCCAGCAGGCCTTCCATGGCCAGCTGGATGTCTTCGAGCAGTTTGTAGATGACGTCGTAGTCGCGGACGTCCACACCAGTGGCATCGGCGGCGCGCTTGGCACCGGGGGCCATGGAGGTGTTGAAGCCCACGATGACGGCCCCTGAGGCGGCAGCCAGGTCGACGTCGGTCTCCGTGATCTCACCCGGCGCCGAGAGCAGCACCCGCACCTGCACCTCGCCTTGGGGCAGTTGCTCGAGGGAGCCCAGGATGGCTTCCACGCTGCCCTGCACATCGGCCTTGAGGATCAGGTTGAGCTCCTTGAGCTCGCCCTCACTGGCCTGGCCAGACATCGAGGCCAGGGACACCCGGCGGGAGGCCATCTGCTGGGCCAGGCGGGTGGCGCGGGCCTCATTGGCCCGGTCACCCACCACGGAGCGGGCGGTCTTCTCGTCGGGGTAGACCTCGAATTCGTCGCCGGCGGTGGGCACTTCGCTGAAGCCCAGGGCCTCCACTGCATAGGAGGGGCCAGCCTCCTTGACCCGCTTGCCCGTGTCGTCGACCATGGCGCGCACCTTGCCCAGCACCGGACCCGCAGCCAGCACGTCGCCGGCCCGCAGGGTGCCGTTCTGCACCAGCAGGGTGGCCACCGGACCCTTGGCCTTGTCGAGGTGGGCTTCGATCACGGTGCCGCGGGCCATCCGATCCGGATTGGCCTGGAGGTCTTCGACCTCCGTCACCAGCAGGATCATCTCCAGCAGCTTGTCGACGTTTTCGCCCTTGATGGCGCTCACCGGCACCATCACGGTGTCGCCGCCCCAGTCTTCGGCCACCAGCTCGAGGCCCGAGAGCTCCTGCTTGACCCGATCCGGGGAGGCACCCTCCTTGTCGATCTTGTTGATGGCCACCACGATCGGCACCTTGGCGGCCCGGGCGTGGCTGATGGCTTCCAGGGTCTGGGGGCGTACGCCGTCATCGGCGGCCACCACCAGCACGGCCACGTCGGTGACCTTGGTGCCCCGAGCCCGCATGGCGGTGAAGGCTTCGTGGCCTGGGGTGTCCAGGAAGGTGATCTTGCGTTGCTCGCCGGCGTGGGGGATCTCCACCTGGTAAGCACCGATGTGCTGGGTAATGCCCCCGGCCTCGCCGGCGGCCACCCGGGTTTTGCGGATGGCGTCCAGCAGGCTGGTCTTGCCGTGGTCGACGTGGCCCATCACGGTCACCACCGGAGGGCGACGGATCAGGTGGGCTAGGTCGCTGGCCTCGATCATCTCCACCGTCTTGGCGGCGGCTTCCTCGACGTCGTCTTCCAGCACCGGCACGCCAAATTCCTCGGCCACCGCTTCGATCGTGGAGAGATCGAGGCTCTGGGTGACCGTGGCGATGATCCCCTTGAAGAAGAGGCTCTTGATGATCTCGGAGCTTTCTACGCCGAGTTTTTCGGCCAGCTCCTGCACCGTGAGGTTGCCCTCCGGCACGATCAGCATTTCGGGCCGAACGGCCTTGGCCTCGCGGGAGGCCCGCAGTTCCATCGCCCGCCGGCGCTGGCGCTGACGGGTGGTTTCCTTCTTTCGCTTGCGCATGGCCGCCATCGGCTTGGCGGCGGGAGCGGCCGCAGCGCGGGGCTTGGCGGGGCGGGCCAGGCTGGCCTGCAGCACAAAGGCTTCCTGTTCGCCGGCGTAACCACCGGTTTCGGCGGTAAGCGCATCATCGTTTTCGCCGATGATGTGCACCTTCGTGCGCTGCTTCTGCGGCGTCCGGCTGCGCAGGGCTTCCAGTTTGGCGCTGTCGTCCCAATCCGGGCGTCGGGGCCGGCCGGCCGCACCGGCGGGTGTGGGGGCCCGGAAGCCCGGGCGTCTCGGGGCCGCCGGCGGCGTGGCGCTGGGGCGCACCAGGTCGGGGGTTCCGGCGCCGCCGCTGGGTGCTCCTGCTTCGGTGCGATCACCGGGTCGGCGGGGTGGTGGCGCGGTGGGCCGCCCCGAGGGCTTCTGCAGCTGCATCAGCTCGCCAGGGGCCATCGGCTTGCGCATGCCCGCGGGCATGCCGGGCCGGCCGGGCGCGG
>JBEEKG010000070.1:0-12665 GCA_041168785.1 Cyanobacteriota bacterium | reverse complement strand
TTGCAAAGCGAGGCGGAGCAGCTCAGGGAGCGACCACTGGACGTTCCAGCCCCACATCCACGTTCAGGTGCTGGTTTGGACGACCGGTGATCAGCAGGGAGGCACGCTGACGGGTGGCAATGGCCCAGAGCCACTTGGTGAGCAGGCTGAGGCGATTTTCATTGGCGGGCATGAACATCAGGTGGGCCAGGCCCCAGAGGATCCAGCCCGGCAATCCCGTCACCTTCAGGCCGCGGAGATCGGCCACCGCGTGCAGCCGGCCCAGGACCGCCATGGTGCCGAAATCGCTGAACTGGAAGGCCTTGTGCTGGCGGCCCTGGAGCTTGGCCACGATGTCGGCCGCCACCCAGCCGCCCATTTGCACGGCGGGCCCGGCCATGCCCGCCAGGGGTTTGCCATCGCTGGTGTGGCTGTAGGAGCAGAGGTCGCCGATGACGCGGATCTCTGGATGGCCTGGAATCGAGAAGTCGGGCTCCACCACCACCCTGCCGCCCCGGTCCACCGTGCAACCGCTGGCGTCCGCCAGCACCTGGCCCAGATGGGAGGCCTTCACGCCGGCGGTCCAGCAGATGGTGGCGGCCTCGAGGCTGCGTGCACCAGCGGCGGTGTTCACCAGCACCTTGCCCTCCTCAATCGTCTGTACCCGTCCGCCGAGCAGTAGTTCCACCCCCACCGATTCCAGGTAGGTGCGGGCGGCGGCTGAGAGGCTGGGGTCCATGGCCCGCAGCACCCGATCGCCGGGGTCAATGAGGGTGACCTTGCACTGTTTCGGATCGAGTTGTTTGAAGTCGCGCGCTAGGGCATGGGCCATGAGTTCCATGAGCGAGCCGGAGAGTTCGCAGCCCGAGGGCCCGCCTCCCACCACCACCACCGACTGCAGAACGGCCCGGCGCGCCGGATCGGGCGTCTGCTCGGCCTCCTCCAGCGCCACCAGCACCCGCCGCCGGATCTCATCGGCGTGCTCGAGGACCTTCATCGGTGGCGCCGCCTCACGCCACTCGTCATGGCCGAAGTAACTGCTGCCGGAGCCGGCCGCCAAAATCAGGTGGTCGTAGGCGAACTTGCGGTCGTTGAACACGATCTGCTTCGCCTGGGCGTCGATCTCGGTCACCTCGCCCAGCAGCACCTGCACGTTGGGAGCCTGGCCCACCATCTGGCGTAGGGGGGAGGCCACGTCGGCCTCCGCTACAAGGCCGGTGGCCACTTGATAGAGCAGCGGCTGGAACAGGTTGAAGTTGCGCTTGTCGATCAGGGTCACCCGCACGGGCTGGTTGATCAGGGCGTGGCAGGCCTTCAGACCGGCGAAGCCTCCGCCCACGATCACCACATGGGGCAGTTGTTTGAGGCGTTTGTCGGGGGGGTCGAGCTCCAGGAAGAAGCGGTCGCGGGCCATCGTTCCCCGATCGGTCGCTTCAAGGTATCGACCCCGGGCCGGTTTGGCCTGCTAAAGGTGGGCGTGGTTGTCGTCCCTGTCATGTCTGTTGCGTCGATTCAGGCCTTTGTGGCCCGTGTGGCTGGTGACGCCGCCCTGCGCGACAAGCTGCACGCCGCCGCTGGGGTTGATGACATCGTGGCCATTGCGGCCGACCACGGCCACGACCTCGACAAGACCGTGCTGCTACGGGAGCACGCCAAGGTGCTTAGCACCGCCAAGGATCACGAGCTCGCCGCGATCAACAGCTGGGGCGATGCCCTGATGCATTGCTTCGGCGCCAGCGAGAACGACTGAGCTTTCAGCTCACTTTGAAGCCTCGCAACCGCGGCCACAGCGCGGCCACTCCGGACAATAGGCCCAAGGCCAGGCACACTTGCACCAGCTGGTAGCCGCTGCCGAAGTGGTGGCTGCCGCCCACGACGTGGATTGTGTAGCCGGCCGCAGCCAGGCTGATCGACTGGAGGCCTTTGGTGAGGTTGGAGATGGCGTTGACCCGACCCTGCATGTCCCGTTCGCTGCAGGTCTGTAACAGGGCGTTGTCGACCGAGATGGCCAAGGTGCTGAAGGCTCCGGCCAGGAAGGCTGAGAGCGAAGCCCAGTGCACCACATTGGAAGCGCTGAGGAGCAGTACGGACAACCCCAGCCCGGTGGTGGCGGCGGCCAGTAGCAGCCCGGCGCGCCAGCGATCCACCAGCTCCATGCCCAGGACCGAGCCCACGAAGCCGCCCAGTCCCACGGCCGACATCAGTGCTGCGTAGGAGCCGTGGCCCGATTCTCCGCCGAGGTGGCGTTGCACGAAGACGGGCAGCAGTCCCTGGAATGGCATGCCGAACACCATCACCAGGACGAGCACCAGCAGCAGGGTGCGCAGGTGGGCGCGTTCGCGCACGTAGCGCAGGCCCGCCCGCAGGCTGGCGCGAAAGGACTCCTTCGGTGCGGATCGGCAGGTGCTGCGCGGTAGCCAGGGAATGGCGATCAGCAGCGGCACGAAGCTGAACACATCGAAGGCGAAGGCCACCTCCTCATGGCTGCGGGCGGTGGGGCCCAGGCTCAGCAGCACGCCGCCGAGCGCCGGGCCGAAGATGTTGGTGGCGCTGGCGGTGAGGCTGTAGAGCTGCTGGGCCAGGGTCACTTCCTCCGGTTCAACCAGATCAGTCACCAGAGCTGTGCGCGCGGGCGTGTCGAAGGCCGCCAGCACCCCGTTGGCCCCATTCACCAGCGCCAGCAGCCACAGCGGTACCAGACCACGCAGGGAGGCGCTCAGGATCAACACCGCCATCAGCAGCAGGCCCGACTGGGTAAGACCGAACAGGCGGCGGCGGTCGATACGGTCACTCACCGTGCCGCCCACCAGTTGCAAGAGCATCTGTGGTAACCCATAGGCAAGGGCGAGGCTGGCAATACCGGCAGCTCCGTGCTGTTTCACGGTGAGCCAGTTAATGGCCAGGACGAACGCGCTGGTGCCGAGGTTGGACAATAAGTTGGCCAGCCAGAAGGCCCGGAACCCGGGGCGACTGAGCAGCCCCGCCATGGTTGCTTTGACTGGATTGGGCATGGGACTGGTCATGGCGTCAGCGGCAGCTTCCCCCAGCTGCGACAGATCTGTACGAAGGCCTCGGCGCGCCCCGGATCCTTGGCTCCGGCGGCATCCTCGATGCCCGAGTTCACATCCACGGCCGCGGGGCGCACCATCTCCAGCGCGGCGCGTAGGTTCTCCGGCCGCAGGCCGCCCGCCAGGATCACCGGCTTGCGGATTCGCTCCACGATGCGGCGGCTGACGCTCCAGTCGTGCGGCATGCCAGTGCCGCCGATGCGATCGGCCGTGCGCGAATCCAGCACCAGGGCATCCACCAGCGGTTCGGCCGCCATGGCTGCGGCGATGGACGGGGCGCCGGCGTCGCCATGGCCCACATGGATCGCCTGGATCAGTTTCACACCGGGTTGGGCGCTGCGGATGGCTTGCAGTTCCTGGGGCGTGATCCCATCCTGCAGCTGCAGGGTGGTGGTACCCACCTGCCGGATCAGCTCGATGATCGGCCTGGCCTGCTGCAAATGGGTCACCATCACGCTGCCCACGAATGGCGGCAGGAGTGCCACCAGCTCCGCCGCTGCTGCGGGCGTCAGCTCGTCTTCGGTGCGGTGGCGCGCGCCGACGATGAAGCCCAGCGCATCGGCGCCGGCCTTCAGGGCCACAGCCAGATCGCTCCGGCTGCGGATGCCGCAGAGTTTGACCCGCAGGGGAGCCATCCAGGGACTCACCTGCACCTAGCCGCCCAGGTAGGCCGCCCGCAGGCTCGGATCCGCCAGCAGTTGGGCTGCTGGCCCCTGCAGAGTCAGCTGCCCGGCTTCGAGCACGTAGCCCCGATCGGCGATTTCAAGGGCGGCCTGGGCGTTCTGCTCCACCAGCAAGATCGTGAGGCCATCGCGGTGGAGCCGGGCCAGGGCCGCCATCACCTCACCCACCAGCTTGGGGGCTAGCCCCAGGCTCGGTTCGTCCAGCATCAGCAGTTCGGGGCGTCCCATCAGCGCACGGGCAATGGCCAGCATCTGCTGCTCGCCGCCCGAGAGGGCGCCAGCCATCTGGCTGCGTCGCTCCGCCAGCCGGGGAAACAGGGCATAACAGCGCTCCAGGTCGGCGGTGATGCCGGCTCGATCACGGCGGAGGTAGGCGCCCAATTCCAGATTGGCGAGCACGCTTTGGCGGCTGATCACGCGGCGCCCTTCCGGACAGTGGCCGATGCCCAGGCGCACGATGCGGTGGGCGGGGACCCCGGCCAGATTTCCGCCTCGCCAGAGGATGCGGCCGCCCACCGGCACCAGTGCCGACACGGCGCGCAGGGTGCTGCTCTTGCCGGCGCCGTTGGAGCCGAGCAGGGTCACCAGTTCGCCCTGTTGCACCTCCAGGTTGATGTTGGTCAGGGCCTGCACGCTGCCGTAGCGCACGCTCAGCCCTTGCAGTTCCAGCAACGGGGAGCCGGTCATCAGCCGTCGCCTCCTGCGTCCGCGCTACTGCCGGTGCCGAGGTAGGCCTCGATCACCTTCGGGTCGCGGCGCACTTCCTCCGGGGTGCCCAGCGCGATGCGCAGGCCGAAATCGAGCACCGCCATGCGGTTGCATAGGCGCATCAACAGGGGCACGTGGTGCTCAATGATCATCACCGTGAGCTGGTGGCGCTCGCGGATCTCCTCGATCAGTCCGCAGAGCCCTTCTTTTTCTGAGGGGTTGAGGCCGGCGGCGGGCTCATCCAGCAGCAGCAGCTGGGGGGCGGTGCCCAGGGCCCGGGCCATCTCCAGGCGTCGTCGGTCGCCATAGGCCAGGGTGCCCGCCTCCCGTTCCGCCAAGGTGGCCAGCCCTAGCTCCTCCAGCAGCTGCCAGGCCTGGTCGATGCGCTGGCGCTCGGCGCGCTGGTGGCTGGCGCTGTTCAGCAGGCCGGCGATGGGGCGGCTTGGGGGGTGGCGATGCAGAGCCACCAGCAGGTTTTCCAGCACGGTGAGGCCATCGAATAGGCGCAGGTTCTGGAAGGTGCGGGCCAGGCCCAGTCGGTTGAGCCGGTGGGGGGGCTGGCCCGTGATCGGGGCCCCACGCCAGAGAACCTCGCCATTGCTGGGGGGGGTGAGACCGGAAATCAGGTTGAAGAGGGTGGTCTTGCCTGCGCCATTGGGGCCGATCAGGCCGAAGATCTCTCCGGGCTGCACCGCAAAACTCACCTGATCCACCGCCAGCAGCCCGCCGAAGCGGCGGCTGAGATCGCGCACCTCCAGCAACGGCGTGGTCACGGTTGGACCTCCTCGGCTTTGGCTGCGGTGGGGCGGGCACGCCAGCCACCCAGTCGCTCCAGCAACGGCTGGGTGATCAGCCCCTGCGGCGCCAGCACTGGCCCCAGCAGGAGCACCAGGCCGAATAGCACCAGGCGCACGTCGCCCACTGGTCGCAGCAGCTCCGGCAGGGCCGTGAGCACCAGGCCGCCCAGCACCGGCCCCAGCCAGGTGCGCGAGCCCCCCAGGATCACGAAGGCGAGGAAGGTGACACTCACATCAAAGCTGCCTTGGCGGGCGTTCCAGGTGTTGAGGAAATGGGCGGCCATGACGCCGCTGCTGCCCGCCACCACGGCACTGAGCACGAAGGCGGTGAGTTTCACCCGGGTGGTGTCGATGCCCATGCAGCCGGCGGCCAGTTCGTCGTCGCGAATGGCCGCCATGGCACGGCCCAGGGGCATGGTTTCAAGCCTTTGGCACAGCCAGCCGGCGAGGGCCAGCAGGGCCAGGGCTGTCACCAGATAGCCACTGGCATCGGGGAAGGGCTGGGGGATCGAGAAGATGCCGATCGCTCCCCCGGTGAAGGGCAAGTTGAGGATCGCCACGCGCACGATTTCCACCAGGGCAATGGTGGCGATGGCCAGGTAGATCCCTCGCAGCCGCAGCACCAGCCGGCCCACGAGCAGCGCCAGAACCCCCGCCAGCAAGCCGCCGAGCACCAGCTCCAGCAGGAATGAAGGGATGGGGAAGCCGCCGTCCGCCGTAGCGCCCAGCGCACTCCAGCGGGTGGAGAGCAGGGCGGCCAGGGTGCCGCCCACCGCATAGAACGCGGGCGTGGCCAGGGACAGCTGACCCGCCGCCAGCGGCAGGTACACCGAGAGGCCCAGCAGGGAACCCAGCAGCATCTGCACCAACAGGCCGTTGTCAATCATGGGGCGGCCCTTCTCATACTTTGTCCACCGTGCGGCGGCCAAGCAGGCCGCTGGGGCGCAGCAGGAGCACGAGGAACAGGATGGCGAAGGCCAGGGCATCGCGCCAGCCGGAGGCCTCGCTGGGCACCAGCGCTTCAGCCAGGCCCATCAGCAGCCCGCCGGCGATGGCGCCGGGCACACTGCCCAGGCCGCCCAGCACCAGCACCGCCAGGCCCTTCAGGCCGTAGCCGATGCCGAAATAGGGACCCGGCAGGCTCACGCTCACGCCGATCAGGCCGCCCCCCAGGCCGGCCAGGGCGCCACTGAGAAAGAAGGCGAGCCGCACCATGGACTCGCTGGGAATGCCAAGGAGCTGGGCGGTGGTGGCGTCCTCCGCCACGGCCCGCAGGGCCTGGCCGCCGCGGCTGCGTTCCAGCCAGAGGGTGAGGGCCAGCACCGCCGCCGCTGACACCACAAGCAGCAGCAGTTGGATCGTGCGGATACGGGCGCCGGCGATCACCAGGGCATCGGGCAAGCCCCCCAGGGCATCGGCACCCTGGGGGAAGGCGTAGCCCTCCGCTCCCATGAGGATCTGTAGCAGGTTTACCAGCACCACACCGGCACCCAGGCTGGTGATCAGGGCGAGCAGCGGCTCGGCGTGGCGCCGGCGGAGCGGTGCAAAGGCCACCCGCTCCACCACCAAACCAACCAGCCCGGAGCCGGCCGCGGCCAGCACCAGGGCCAGCCAGAAGGGCAGCCCGCTCGGCAGGCCCCAGCCCGGCAGTGCCCCGTTCACGCCGATCTTGCCCCCCATCAACAGGAAGGTGAGGTAACCGCCGATGGAGAACAGGGCGCCCTGGGCGAAGTTGATGACCCCCAGCACGGAGAACACCAACGTGTAACCAAGAGCCACCAGGGCGTAGACCCCGCCGCTGGCGGCACCGTTGAGCAGGGTCTGCAGCAGGGCTTCAATCACGGCTTGGCCTCCTGTCCAGGGATCTCTGCCAGTCGCAGCTCACGCACCAGGGCGAAGCGACCGTTGCGGCCGCCCGGGTCCATGCGCACCTCGGCCACGTAGAAATGATCCTGCAACACTTCGCCCTCTGGACTGAAGCCGATCGGGCCGAGCGGGGTGTCGTAGGTGCCGCTCAGCACGGCAGTCATCAGGTTGGTCCTGGCCTGGTCCAGGGTGACCCCCGTGAGGCCACCGTTGGCGTGGAGGCGTTGGATCGCTTCAAACAGCACCTGGTAGGCGGCGAAGGCCTGGGCGGCGATCTGGGGTGGTGGCTGGTCGCCGTTCGCTTGGCGATAGAGCTGCTTGAACCGGACGTTGATCGGCGTGTTCAGCTCGGGGCTGTAGGCCTGGGCGATCAAGATGCCGTCGCACCAGCGCTGGCAGATCGGGTAGATGTTCGGTGTGTTGAGGCCGTTGCCCACCACGATCTGGCCCTGGTAGCCGAGTTCGCGCAACTGGCGGATCAGGTTGCCGCCAGCCACCGCCTGCACCGAGAGCACCACCAGCTGGGGCTTCAGCGCCAGGGCGGAGGTGATCGGCGTCTGGAAGTCGTTGTCGGCCAGCTGGGTGCGCTGCACCGTGATCGGCGTGAGCCCGCGGGCGGCGAGGGCCTTCTGGAAGATCAGGGTTTCGGCGGTGCTGTAGGCGTCGTCCTGGGCATAGAACACAGCCACGCGCCGGATGGATGGATCACGGCGCAGGGCCTCTTCGATCGAGAGCGGCGCGATCACCGAGCTCTGGGCCGACACGCGACTGATGAAGTGGCCGATCTGGGGAATGCCCATGGCCGTATTGGACGGGGCCACCACCGGAATCCCCTGCCGCTGGGCGATCGGATCAGCGGCGAAGGCCTGCTGCGAAAGGGTGGGCCCGATCAGGGCGATCACCCCCTGGCGGATCAGCAGGTTGAAGGCGGCGATGGCACCGGCCTCATCGGAGCCGCCATCTTCGAGTTGCAGTTGCACCGGCCGGCTTGCGGGTGCTGTCTGCCGGGCCCAGCGTTCGCCCAGGGTCAGGCCCATGCGCTGGTCCTGGCCGTAGAGGTTGGCGTTGCCGGTAAGGGCGATGGCGGCCCCGAGGGTGAGCGGGCCTGAGGTGAGTGGCTTGGCGGCCGGATCCGCGCTGCGGCCCAGCCAGGCCAGGACTCCGATGCCTGCGGCCATCAGGGCAGCCAGGCGCCCGGCTCCCCGGCGGCGCTGGGCGATGCGGCCAGCAGTGTGCGGGTTGCCGTTGCTGACGACCGTCGATGGCGGGGAAGGGGACGTCATGAGCACGGCAGTGCCTGGATGCTGCGCGTTCGGGCTGGGCCTGTCAACACAGGACCATGCCCCTGGGCCTGGTGGCCTGAACCCACTCAGGCCACCAGCGCGAAACAGTCGCGGAAGGCCGCAATGGTGGCGTCGATGTCGGCGTCGGAGTGGGCCAGGGAGGTGAAGCCTGCCTCGAAGGCGCTGGGCGCGAGGTACACCCCGCGCTCGAGCATGGCCCGGTGCAGTTTGCCGAAGCGCACGGCGTCGGCGGCCTTGGCCTCCTCGAAGTTGCGCACCGGACCTTCGCAGAGGAAGAAGCCGAACATGGCACTGATCGATCCGCCGGTGATCGGCAGGCCGGCGCTGCGGGCGCCCTCCAGGATTCCGTCGATCAGGCGCTTGGTGATCGTCTCGAGGCGCTCGTAGGTGCCGGGCTGCTTGAGCAGCTCCAGGGTCTTGATGCCAGCGGTCATGGCCAGGGGATTGCCGCTGAGGGTGCCCGCCTGATACATCGGGCCAGCCGGGGCCACCATGGCCATGATGTCGGCCCGGCCGCCATAGGCCCCCACGGGTAGACCGCCGCCGATCACCTTGCCCATCGTGGTGAGATCGGGGGTGATGCCGAACTTGGCCTGGGCGCCGCCGTAGCTGATGCGGAAGCCAGTCATCACCTCGTCGAACACCAGCAGGGCGCCGTTGTCCTTGGTGAGTTCGCGAATGCCTTCCAGGAAGCCCGGTTCGGGGGTGATGAAGCCCGCATTGCCCACCACGGGCTCCAGGATCACGCCGGCGATCTCCCCGGGGTTTTCGGCGAACAGCTGTTTGACCGCCTCCAGGTCGTTGTAGGGGGCGGTGAGGGTGCTGGCGGCGGTGCTGCGCGGCACGCCAGGGGAATCGGGCAGGCCCAGGGTGGCCACACCGGAGCCGGCCTTCACCAAGAACATGTCGGCGTGGCCGTGGTAGCAGCCCTCGAACTTGATGATCTTTTCGCGGCCAGTGAAGGCGCGCATCAGGCGCAGCACCGACATGCAGGCCTCGGTGCCGCTGTTGACGAAGCGCACCATCTCCACGGAGGGCACCGCCTCGATCACCAGTTCGGCGAGGGTGTTTTCCAGGGCACAGGGGGCCCCGAAGCTGGTGCCCTTGTCGAGCGCTTCATGCAGGGCGGCGATCACCTCGGGGTGGGCATGGCCGCAGATGGCCGGTCCCCAGCTGCCGATGTAGTCGATGTAGCGGTTGCCATCCACGTCCCAGGCGTAGGCACCCTTGACCCGGTCGAACACGATCGGCTGGCCGCCCACGGAGCGGAAGGCGCGCACCGGGGAGCTCACGCCGCCGGGCATCAGCTTCTGGGCGGCGCTGAAGAGTTCCTGGGACCGGGTGGTGTTGTGCACAGGAGCCGAAACAGGAGCCGAGGTCAAGGCGGGATCCGCGGAGGAAGAAAACCGCCGCCCATCCTGACCTAAAACCGGCCCCTTCGCTTCCTCGGTAGGTTCGGGGGGCTTGCCACGGGTGCCGTGAGCGTCAACTGGCCAGAGCTGGAGCGGCACCTGCGGCAATCGCTGCCGTCCCGCGCCGTGGTGGCGGCCCGTCAAGAGCTGCTGGCTTACGACTGCGACGGCCTGACCCTGGAGCGTCACCAGCCCCGCCTGGTCGTTCTCCCCGAGACCACGGAGCAGGTGGCGGCCATCGTGGGCCACTGTCACCGGGAGGGGGTGCCCTTTGTGGCCCGGGGCAGTGGCACCGGGCTCTCCGGCGGCGCGGTGGCTGAAACCGAGGCCCTGGTGATCGCCACCAGCCGCATGCGCCAGGTGGTGGCGGTGGATCTGGAGAACCGGCGCATCACGGTGCAGCCCGGGGTGATCAACAGCTGGGTGACCCGAGCGGTGGCCGGCGATGGCTTCTATTACGCCCCCGACCCCTCCAGCCAGGTGGCCTGCAGCGTCGGCGGCAACGTGGCCGAAAACTCCGGTGGGGTGCACTGCCTCAAGTACGGCGTCACCAGCAACCACGTGCTGGCCCTGGAGGTGGTGCTGCCCGACGGCACGGTGACCACCCTGGGCAGCGAGCTGGATGAAACTCCCGAGCTCGACCTGCGCGGCGTCTTCATCGGCAGTGAGGGCACCCTGGGCATCGCCACGGCGATCACCCTGCGGCTGCTGCGGGCGCCCCAGAGCGTGGCCGTGCTGCTGGCCGATTTCACCAGCATGGAGGCGGCCGGGGAGGCGGTCCGGCAGGTGACCGCCTCCGGGGTCTTGCCGGCCGGCATGGAGATGATGGATCGCCTCACGATCGAGGCGGTGGATGACTACTTCGGCGCCGACGAATATCCCCGCGATGCGGCGGCCCTGCTGCTGATCGAATTGGACGGCCAGGAACGGGAGGTGGTCGCGGCGGTGGAGTTGGCCACTGCGCTCTGCCAGGCGGCAGGCGCCCGCACCGTGCGCCAGGCCACCGATGCGGCGGAGCGGGCGCTGCTGTGGAAGGGCCGCAAGTCGGCGATTTCGGCCCTGGGGCGCCGCTTCCCCAGCTACTACCTGCAGGACGGCGTGGTGCCGCGCAGTGCCCTGCCCCGGGTGCTGGCGGCGATCGAGGAGCTCAGCGCCAGCCATGGCATGCCGGTGGCCAATGTGTTCCACGCCGGCGACGGCAACCTCCACCCCCTGATCCTCTATTCGGCCCAGGAGCCCGGCATCCAGGAGCGGGTGCAGGCCCTGGGCGCGGCGATCCTGCGGCTGTGCGTGGATGCCGGCGGCAGCATCACCGGCGAGCACGGGGTGGGATCCGATAAGCGCTGCTATCTCGATTGGATGTATGGCCCCGACGACCTGGCCACCATGCAGTTGGTGCGTCAGGCCTTCGATCCCGCCCGTCTGGCCAACCCCGGCAAGATCTTTCCCACCCCCCGCAGCTGTGGGGAGTCGGCGCGGCGGGCGGAGGTGCTCCAGGCCCAGGGCAAGGCCCTGCCGGAGCAGGCCGTGGCCTTCTAGGCGTCCTCTTCCCCCTCCTCTTCCTCGCCGTCCTCCGGCGGCCACACCAGGTTCACCACCACGGGCGCGTGGTCGCTGGGCTGCTCGTTGCCGCGGGTGGCCTTGTGGATCACGCAGCCGGTGGCGCAGTCCAGCAGCTCCTCCGAGAGGTAGATGTGGTCGATGCGCCAGCCCTGGTCCCGGTCCCAGGCGCCGCTGCGGTAGTCCCACCAGCTCCAGTGGCCGCTATCGGGCTCGAACACCCGGAACACATCGCTGAGTCGCTCCCCGAGTGCTGCCTGCAGGGCCGTGCGCTCAGCGTTGCTGGCCATGATCCCGCCGCTGAGCCGCTCCGGGTCTGGCAGGTCGCGGGCTTCCGGACCGATGTTGAAGTCGCCCACCATGCAGAGGGGATCGCCCTGCTGCTCCTGGGCCGCCAGGTAGCGCTGCAGACAGGCCAGCCATTCGAGCTTGTAGGCGTATTTCTCGCTGGTGAGGGAGCTGCCGTTGGGCACGTAGAGGTTGAGCACCCGCACCCCCTCGATCAGGGCGCTGATCACCCGTTTCTGCTCGCTTAACCCCGGCGCGTCGGGGTCGTTGGGCAGCAGGGCATCAAAGCCGATTTGTATGTCCTCCAGGGGGAGTCGGCTGAGGATGGCGACGCCGTTGTAGGCCTTCTGGCCGCTGATCGCCACGCTGTAGCCCCGGGCCTCGAAGGCCTCCTGGGGAAACAACGCGTCGGTCACCTTGGTTTCCTGCAGGCACAGCACCTCGGGTTGCTCCTGCTCCAGCCAGGCCAGCACTTGCTCCAGGCGCGTGCGCACCGAGTTCACGTTCCAGCTCGCGATCCGCATGGGCCTTGAACGGCGCAACTAGGATGAGTATCTGAGCAAGCCGGAGCACTTCACACCCATGGCCGCTTTGCGTCTCCACAAGCTGCTTGCCTGGGGTGGAGCGGGTGTGCTGATTGGAATTGTTGGCTTGGGCCCACTGGACCAGGCCCCTCCAGCTGCTGCCCAGGAGAAGGGGTACGGACAGACGATCAGTAGCCCCCAGCAGGAGCGGGAGCTCGACTACGGCACCGGTACCAACCGGGGCGGATCGGCGCTGGATTCGACCAATCCCTGGGAACTGATGAACAAGCTGCGCAAGGCTTCTTCCCTCGACGACGCCACCCAACCGGGCGATGCCGTGGATGCGGCCCTCAAGGATTTTGATTCCCAGTCGCGGCCTGCAAAGGCTTCGCCGGCCGCGACGGTGAAGGGGCCCTGAGCGGAGCCAGCCCCCAGGCGGCGGCCACCTGATCCAGGCGCGGATCGCTGGGCCCCGG
>JBEEKG010000069.1:0-3930 GCA_041168785.1 Cyanobacteriota bacterium | reverse complement strand
CGCGGCGTTTCAATCGTGCGCACCGCCTTGCCGGCGGCGGCCGCCGCCTCCTTCTCCTTGGCCAGCGGTGTCTTGCGCGGCGTCAGGAACATGATCATGTTGCGGCCCTCGCGCTTGGGCTCCTGCTGGATCTCGGCTTTTTCCTCGAGGTCCTTGGCCATGCGCATCAGCAGCACCTCCGCCAGGGCGGTGTGCTGGATCTCGCGGCCCCGGAAGATCACGGTGCACTTCACCTTGTCGCCGGCCTTGAGGAAGCGCACGGCCTGGCCGATGCGCACGTCGTAGTCGTGCTGGTCAATCTTGTAGCGCATCTTGACCTCCTTCACTTCGGTCTGATGCGACTTCTTCTTGGCTTCCTTGGCCTTCTTTTCCTGCTCGAACTTGTATTTGCCGTAGTCCATGATCCGGCAGACCGGTGGGTCAGCCTTCTCACTCACCAGCACCAGATCCAGCTCGCGGTCCTTGGCCACCTCGAGGGCCGCTTCCCGGGTGATCACCCCCAGCTGACTGCCGTCTGCATCCACCACCCGTAGCTGGGGGTAACTGATGCGGTCGTTGATGTTGGGGAGCTCCCGTACTGGAGCGCGGCGGTCAAAACGGGGACGGGGTGGCATTCAGGCGGGCGAGTTGGACGGGGTGAACAATCACCCTTCACCCTAGGACGCGCTCGATCGCCGACAAGGCTTGCTGCAACGGAGCCGCATTCGGGTCGGCATCCAGCCACAGCGGATCGTGTTGGCGGCGGAACCAGGTGCGCTGGCGTTTGGCGAACTGCAGCGTGCGGCGGGTGGTGAGGGTGATCGCCTCGTGGGGGCTGAGTTCCCCCCGCAGCTGGGCCTTGGCTTCCCCATAGCCGATGGTGTCCAGCAGCGGGCAGCCGCTGCCGTAGCGAGCGATCAGCCGGTGGGTTTCCTCCACCAGCCCATCGGCATAGAGCTGGGCGGTGCGGGTGCTGATGCGCTGTTTGAGATCCACGGGGTTGAGCCCCAGTTCCAGCACCCGCCAGGGCGGTGGCGTCGCCCCCTGTTGCGTGCTCAGGGGCATCCCGGTGGCGTACAGCACCTCCAGGGCCCGCTGGGTGCGCACGGCATCGCGGGGCATGATCCGCACCGCCGCGGTGGGGTCCGCTGCCGCCAGCAGCTGGTGGCAGAGCGGCTGGCCTAGGGCCTCGAACTGCTGGCGCAGCTGCGGTTGCGGCGGCACAGCCGGCGGTGCCATGCCCTGGCTGATCGCTTTCAGATAGAGGCCGCTGCCCCCCACCAGCAGGGCGATGCCGCGGCGGAGGTGTTCGGCGGCAATGGCCCGGTCGGCCTCGGCGCGGAATTCCTGCAGGTTGATCGGTTGGTCGGGTCGCCGCAGGTCCAGCAGTTCGTGGCGCACCGCTGCGCGCTGGGTCGCCGTGGGTTTGGCGGTGCCGATGTCCATCTCTTGATAGAGCTGGCGTGAGTCCACCGACAACACCGCCAGATCCAGGGCCTGGGCGATGGCGATGCCCAGGTCGGTCTTGCCACTGGCGGTCGGCCCCAGCAGCACGATCAGGAGGGGGAGATCGGCGTTCACCGGTGCACTCTGACGCCGTGCTGGCCGAGGAGGCTCCAAGGGGCAGGATGCACCCCTTGCTGAAATTGCCCGTTAGAGGCCCCTAGGGGCGCCTCCATTGCGGCGGTGGTAGATTGGGCCTCAAGGCACGCCCTTTTCGCGCCTCCCCAGCCCTTGCCGAGGGTGCCATTGGGCACATCCGGCAACAGGACGTGCCCCTGCCGCAACCCATGAGCGAAGCCACGAAAGTTCAGGCCGCCTACGGCGCCGAGCAGATCCAGGTGTTGGAAGGCCTGGAACCGGTGCGCAAGCGGCCAGGCATGTACATCGGCTCCACCGGGCCGCGTGGTTTGCATCACCTGGTCTACGAGGTGGTGGACAACTCGGTGGACGAGGCCCTGGCGGGCCATTGCGATCAGATTTTGGTGGTCCTCAACGAGGACGGCAGCTGCTCCGTGACCGACAACGGCCGCGGCATCCCCACCGATGTGCACCCGCGCACCGGTAAGAGCGCCCTGGAGACGGTGCTCACCGTCTTGCACGCCGGCGGCAAATTCGGCGCCGGTGGTTACAAGGTGTCCGGCGGCCTGCACGGCGTGGGCGTGTCGGTGGTGAATGCCCTCTCGGAGTGGGTGGAGGTCACCGTTCACCGCCAGGGCCAGGAGCACAACCAGCGGTTTGAGCGTGGCGCTCCGATCGGCACCCTGGCCTCTAAGCCCGCCGCCGACCCCAAGCGCACCGGCACGTCCGTGCGTTTCCTGCCTGACATTGAGATCTTCAGCGTCGGCATTGAGTTCGATTACCACACCCTGTCGGGTCGCCTGCGGGAGCTCGCCTACCTCAACGGTGGCGTCAAGATCGTGTTCCGCGACGAGCGCCCCGCCGCCCGCAGCGCCGACGGCGAGCCCCACGAGGAGATCTATCACTACCAAGGTGGCATCAAGGAGTACGTCGCCTACATGAATGCGGAGAAGGATCCGCTCCACCCCGACATTATTTATGTCAACTCCGAGAAGGATGGGGTGCAGGTGGAGGCCGCCCTGCAGTGGTGCGTGGACGCCTATTCCGACAACATCTTTGGGTTTGCCAACAACATCCGCACTGTGGATGGCGGCACCCACATCGAGGGCTTGAAAACGGTGCTCACCCGCACCCTCAATGCCTTCGCTAAGAAGCGCGGCAAGCGCAAGGATGCGGATGCCAACCTGGCTGGGGAAAACATTCGCGAAGGTCTCACCGCCGTGCTGTCGGTGAAGGTGCCGGAGCCGGAGTTTGAGGGGCAAACCAAAACCAAGTTGGGCAACACCGAGGTGCGCGGCATTGTCGATTCCTTGGTGGGTGAAGCTCTCGGCGAATACCTGGAGTTCAACCCCTCGGTGATCGATCTGATCCTGGAGAAGGCCATCCAGGCTTACAACGCCGCTGAGGCCGCCCGCCGTGCTCGCGAGTTGGTGCGCCGCAAGAGCGTGCTGGAGAGCTCCACCCTGCCCGGCAAGCTGGCCGATTGCTCCTCCCGCGATCCCGGCGAATCCGAGATCTACATCGTGGAGGGGGATTCCGCTGGTGGCTCCGCCAAGCAGGGCCGCGATCGGCGCTTCCAGGCGATCCTGCCGCTGCGGGGCAAAATTCTCAACATTGAGAAGACTGACGACGCCAAGATCTACAAGAATACGGAGATTCAGGCTCTGATCACGGCCCTCGGTTTAGGCATTAAGGGCGAGGAATTCGACGAGAAGAATCTGCGCTACCACCGCATCGTGATCATGACCGATGCCGATGTGGACGGTGCCCACATCCGCACGCTGTTGCTCACCTTCTTCTACCGCTACCAGAAGGCCCTGGTGGAGGGTGGCTACATCTACATCGCTTGCCCGCCGCTCTACAAGGTGGAGCGCGGGAAAAATCACACGTATTGCTACAACGAAGCCGACCTCAAGGCCACCATCGAAGGGTTCGGCGAAAAGGCCAATTTCACGATCCAGCGCTTCAAGGGCCTGGGCGAAATGATGCCTAAGCAGTTGTGGGAAACCACCATGGATCCCACCACCCGCATGATGAAGCGCGTGGAAATCGAAGACGCCGCCCAGGCCGACCGTATTTTCACGATCCTGATGGGCGACAAGGTGGCCCCCCGCCGCGAGTTCATCGAAACCCACAGCGCTGAATTGGATCTGGCGCAGCTGGACATTTGATGGTGTCCGGCGCCCATCCCCAGCCCGGCTGGCGCTGGGCGGCCCTGTTGGGCTTTGCCTTGATCGCTCCCGTGGCGCTGCCGGCCGGGGGTGGTGAGCGCCGTTTGCCGGAGCTGCGGCGCCGCAGCGTCGGTGAACCATTGCTCTCCACCCGCCGTCAAACCCTGCAGGCTGCACCGGAGCACAGGGCCCCGGCCCT
>JBEEKG010000068.1:0-5670 GCA_041168785.1 Cyanobacteriota bacterium | reverse complement strand
TGGGCCACATAGACCCGCACCACCATGTTCGCGCCCGGCGGCAGCTCATCGCCCTGCTCGCGGGTGTAGATGCGCACGTCCACCACACGGCCCCGCTCGGTGCTGGGCACCCGCAGGGAGTTGTCGCGCACGTCACGGGCCTTCTCACCGAAGATCGCGCGCAGCAGCTTCTCCTCGGGGGGTTGGTCGGATTCCCCTTTGGGGGTCACCTTGCCCACCAGGATGTCGCCGCTCTCGACGTAGGCACCGATGCGGATGATGCCCATCTCATCGAGGTGGCCCAGGCTCTCCTCGGCCACGTTCGGGATTTCCCGGGTGATCTCCTCAGGACCGAGCTTGGTCTGGCGGGCCTCGATCTCGTACTTCTCGATGTGCACCGAGGTGTAGAGATCGTCATGCACGAGACGATCGCTCAGCAGGATGGCGTCTTCATAGTTGTAGCCCTCCCAGGGCATGTAGGCGATCAGCACGTTCTGGCCGAGGGCAATCTCGCCACCCTCACAGGCCGAACCATCGGCCAGCACCTGACCGGCAATCACCGGATCTCCCTGGCGAACGATCGGGCGCTGGTTCAGGCAGGTGTCCTGGTTGGAGCGCTGGTACTTCTGCAGGTGGTGCACGTGGTCGGTGCCCTGCTCATCGCGGATCACGATGGCGGTGGCGTCCACGAAGGTGACCGTGCCGTTGACCCGGGTGATCGGCACCATGCCGGAGTCGCGGGCGACCTGGGTTTCCAGGCCCGTGCCCACCAGCGGGCGCTCGGGACGCAGCAGGGGAACGGCCTGGCGCTGCATGTTCGAACCCATCAGGGCCCGGTTGGCGTCGTCGTGCTCGAGGAAGGGGATCAGGGAGGTGGCGACCGAGATCACCTGAACCGGTGAGAGCTGGACGTAATCCACCTGCTCGGGCGGCACCTTCTCAAAGTCCTGGCGGTAGCGCACCGGCACCAGCTCGGCGGTGATCCGGCCCTCCGCATCGGTGGGCACGTCGCCCGGGGCGACGCGGCACTCGTCCTCCAGGTCGGCGGAGAGATAGATGGGATCGCCACTCTTGTGGACGATGCCGTTCTCCACCTTCCAGAAGGGGGTTTCAATGAAGCCGTACTCGTTCACCCGGGCGTGGGTGGCGAGCGAACCGATCAGACCGGCATTCGGACCCTCCGGGGTCTCGATCGGGCAGATGCGGCCGTAGTGGGAGGGGTGGATGTCACGCACGGCAAAGCCGGCGCGCTCGCGGGTCAGACCCCCTGGGCCCAGGGCGCTGATGCGGCGCTTGTGGGTGAGCTCAGCCAGCGGATTGGTCTGGTCCATGAACTGGCTCAGCTGGCTGGAGCCGAAGAACTCCTTGATCGCCGCCACCAGGGGCTTGGGGTTCACCAACTGGGCGGGGGTGAGGCTCTCGGTCTCCCCGACCGTCATCCGCTCCTTGATGATCCGCTCGAGGCGGTTCAGACCCACGCGCACCTGGTTCTGCAGGAGTTCGCCCACGGAGCGAACGCGGCGGTTGCCCAGGTGGTCGATGTCATCGAGACAGGCCCCACCCACATCGAGCTCGAGGTTGATCAGGTAATCGATCGTGCTGAGCACGTCCTCGGGGGTGAGGGTACGCACCGCGTCGGGAATCGTGAGGCGCAGCTTCTTGTTGATCTTGTAGCGACCCACCCGGCCCAGGTCGTAGCGCTTGGGATCGAAGAAACGGCTGTGCAGCAGGGTCTGGCCGCCGCTCACCGAGGGGGGTTCACCTGGACGCAGCTTCTTGTAGAGCTCCAGCAGGGCCTGGTCTTCCGAGGAGATGCCCTCGTCGTTCGCCGCCTCAATAGACTTCTGGTAGTACTCGGGGTGCCGCAGCTTGTCGAGCACGTCGTTGTCCGACAGGCCGATGGCCCGCATCAACACGTGGGCGTTGATCTTGCGGGTTTTGTCGACCCGCACGTGCAGCAGGTCGTTCTTGTCGGTTTCAAACTTCAGCCAGGCCCCCCGGTTGGGAATCAGACTGGCGTTGAAGGTCTTACGGCCGTTCTTGTCCTGCTCGTCTTTGAAGTAGACCCCAGGCGAGCGCACGATCTGATTGACGATCACGCGCTCGGCGCCGTTGATGATGAAGGTGCCGCGCTCGGTCATGAGGGGCAGTTCACCGATGAACACCTCCTGCTCTTTGATCTCGCCGGTCTCCTTGTTGACCAAGCGGCAGGTGACATACATCTGGGACGCGAAGGTCGCATCGCGACGCTTTGCCTCTTCCACATCGTGACGGGGACGCTTCAGCCGGTACTCGCTACCGATGAAGTGCAGCTCGAGCTTGCCGGTGTAGTCGGTGATCGGGGAGAAGCTCTCGAGCTCCTCGATCAGGCCCTTCTCCAGGAACCATTTGAAGCTGGCGCGCTGCACCTCCACCAAATCGGGCAGATAAGTAACGGTCTTAGCGACCTGGATCGCGCTGCTCATGCGGTGAACCTGCAGGAACGGGTGGAAGTGAACTGGCTGGTGGGGCACCCTGGTTGGGAGACACCGCTGACTGAGCGACTCGCAGCCGCCCACACGAACAGCCGCCCCCCGGACGGGGAACGGCTGCCCATGGGGGCTCGATTAACGGGGTTGCTTCAAGACTGCAGGCGTCGACAACAAGGAGCGCTTCCGCTTCCAGGCCAATGAAACATCATACATTGTGAAGTGGCAGGGAGAACAGGCGAGCCGCGTTGGAAGTGCTGGTATGGGCCACCTCCGTGAGCGTTTCCCCACGCAGCTCGGCCACCTGCGCCGCCACCGACGCCACGAAGGCCGGTTCATTGCGCTTGCCCCGCCGGGGCACCGGTGCCAGGAAGGGGCAGTCGGTTTCCACCAGGTAGCGATCTGCGGGCACCTGCCGGGCACAGGCATGGGTGGCCTCGGCCTTGGGGAAGGTGACGGTGCCGCTGAAGCTGATGTAGAAACCCAGCTCCAGAAAGGCGGCCATTTCCTCGGGGGTGCCGCCCCAACAGTGCATCACGCCAGCCGGACAGGCGCCCCGCTCGGCCCGCTGACGCAACAGGGCCAGCATGGGATCGGCCGCATCACGGCAGTGCACGATCACCGGCAGATCCAGCTCGACCGCCAGGTCGAGCTGGGGTTCGAGCATGGCCACTTGCTGCTCGAGGTTGGACTCACGGAACAGGTCGAGGCCCAGCTCCCCAATCGCCACGACCCGGGGGTCGTCCTGGGCCGCCTGACGGAGCACCGCAGCGGTGTCGTCCTGCCAGTGCTGGGTGTCGAGGGGGTGGACCCCAACGGAATAGCGCAACTCGGGGAAGCGGTCGGCTAGGGCCCGAATGGCCGGAATCTCGGCCGGCTGCACGCAGGCGTGCACCAAGGCCAGAACACCCGCCTCGCGCCAGCGGCTGGCCACCTCATCCAGGTCGTCATCGAAGTTGCGGAAGACGATGTGGCAGTGGCTATCCACCAGCGCCGGGGTCACGGCCATGGGGCTGGACGCGCGATTCAGGCTTGGGCCGCGGCGGCGGGCTCGATCACCTTCTTGACGGCCGCGCTGAGACGGGATTTCTGGTTGGCGCCGGTGTTCCGGTGCAGCACACCCACCTTGATGGCCTTGTCGATCTTGCTGAAGGCGGCATTCATGGTGTCCTGAACGGCCGTCTTGGCACCCTCACCCGGCTGCTGTCCGTAGGCGGTACAGGCGGTGAAGCAGCGCTTCATCAGGGTGCGCAATGCCGACTTGTAGGTGCGGTTGCGGAGGCGGTTGCGCTCGGCAACATCAATGCGCTTCTTCGACGATTTGTTATTGGCCACAGGCGGACGGACGCTGGTTCGGCAGTCGAGAATCCTACCTTCAGGCCCTCCGCCCTGTCGTGGCGGCCCCATCAGCCAGCGGCGCCCTAGTTTGACAACCCCCGCCAGCGTGCTGTCCCGTGGTCGCCTCGTCTCCCGCCCTGTCGATCGCCAGCCTGCGGGATCACAGCGCTGGTGAGGCCAGTGACGGGACCAGCCCGGCCGCCCAGCGCCTCACCGCCATCGCCGGGCGCACCAGTGCCGGCCGAATGAAGGAGGAGACGGCCCGGGTTGAGGCGATCTTGGAGCAGGTGCAGCAGCAGGGCGATCAGGCCCTGCTGGAGCTCACCGAACGGTTTGACGGGGTACGGCCCGATCCCCTGCGCATTCCGCCCGAACGGCTGGCAGCGGCCTGGGAAGCCACCGCTCCGGCCCTGCAGAACGCCCTGACCCTGGCCCATCAACGGATCCTGGCCTTCCACGAGCAGCAGCGCCCCGCTGACCTGGCCGTGACCGGCCCCCATGGCGAGCGGCTCGGTCGGCGCTGGCGGCCCGTGGAGCGAGCGGGGCTGTACGTGCCGGGGGGAAGGGCCTCCTACCCGAGCACGGTCTTGATGAATGCCGTGCCGGCCCGGGTGGCCGGCGTGGGACGGCTGGTGATGGTCACACCGCCCGGCCCCGGTGGCGAACCGAATGCCACGGTGCTGGCCGCCGCCCACCTGGCCGGAGTGGAGGAGGTGTATCGCGTCGGGGGCGCCCAGGCGATCGGGGCCCTGGCCTACGGCACCGAAACCATTCCGGCGGTGGATGTGATCAGCGGGCCGGGCAACCTCTACGTGACCCTGGCCAAGAAGGCGGTGTATGGCCGCGTGGCGATCGATTCGCTGGCCGGCCCCAGCGAAGTGCTGGTGATCGCCGACCACACGGCCCGGGCCGATCAAGTGGCCGCCGACCTGCTGGCCCAGGCCGAGCACGACCCACTCGCCGCCGCCATCCTGCTCACCACCAGTGAAGCGCTGGCGGCAGCGGTGCCGGCGGCACTGGAAGCCCAGCTGCAGGGCCACCCCAGGGCCGAGATCACCCGCACCGCCCTCAACGACTGGGGCCTGATCGTGGTGTGCGACAGCCTCACCCAGGCGGCTCGCCTCAGCGACTGCTTCGCGCCCGAACACCTGGAGCTCCTAGTGGAATACCCGGAGAGCCTGGCCGAGCAGATCCAACACGCCGGCGCCATCTTCCTGGGCGCCTACTCCCCGGAGGCCGTGGGCGACTACTTGGCCGGGCCCAACCACACCCTGCCCACCTCCGGGACGGCGCGGTTTGCCGGGGCCCTGAGCGTGGAAACGTTCCTGCGCCACACCAGCCTGATCCAGTTCAACCAGGAGGCCCTGGAAGCCACCGGAGCGGCGGTGATCACCCTGGCGGAAAGCGAGGGTCTGCACAGCCATGCCGAATCGGTGCGGCGCAGGCTGAACTGAGATGGCGGAGTTGGGCTCGCCATGGTGACGTTTCACTCCAGCCGGCTGGAACGCACCACCACGGCCAGATTCAGCTGCCACGACATCAGCGCCGAGCTGCAGGCCTTCGTGGAGGCCACCGGGGTCCGCAACGGCCTGCTGGTGGCCGCGGGCCAGCACACCACCACCGCGCTCGTGGTGAATGAGGCCGAGGAACGGCTCCTGGCCGACATCGAGCGCCACTTCCTGGCCCTGACGCCCCCCGACCGGGCCTACGCCCACAACGACCTGCACCTGCGGCCAGACGTTCCCGCCGATGAGCCGCGCAACGCCCATGCCCACCTGATCGCCCTGAAGCTGGGCAACCACCTCACCCTGCCGGTCGTGGACGGCCGCTTGGGCCTGGGCCGCTACCAGGCCGTGCTGCTGGTGGAATTGGATGGCCCCCGTCA
>JBEEKG010000067.1:0-15743 GCA_041168785.1 Cyanobacteriota bacterium | reverse complement strand
CAGGCCACGATCTCCACCAGCCGGGCGTGGTGATAGGCAAACGACGACGTCACAATCCGGCCGCCGCTCCCTGGGGTGCCACTGCGGGCGCGCAACTCCGCCAGCTCCCGGTCGGCCCAGGCGGTGCCGATGCGCTCGCACACGTTGAGCCGGGCCAGCGGCCCCACCCGATACATCCCGCCTGGGTAGCCCAGGGGTTTGTAGTAGGGGAATTTCAGGTAGCTCCAGCTCTCCACCGCCTCCCCCAGGACGCTGGCGTAATCGTCTTCCGAAAGGCCATCGGCCACGATCTGGCCCGTGGAGTCGATGAAGCGAATCGCCCCCTCGATGCACTCCCAGCCGCCGTCGGGCGCCACCAGGCCCATGAACAGCGAGGGAAAGTCGCCAAACGTCCGCTGCTCCCGCTGCAGCGGTCCATCCAGCAAGTGTTTGTAGAGCTCCAGAGCCGTGGCCACCGTGGCCTGGGCTTCCGGCAGCCGCTCGCGGATCCAGGCCGCCGTCGCCGCCGTCATCGCCGTGCGCACCCCACCGGGCACCGCCCAGGCCGCGTGGATCTTGCGCCCCGCCAGCAGCTCAATGAGTTGCTGGCCAAACTGGCGCAGGCGGATGCCAGCACGGGCCAGGTCGGGATCGGAGGCCATCAGACCAAACACGTTGCGCCGGGCCGGATCGATCTCCCAGCCCAGTAGGAAATCGGGACTACTGAGGTGGAAAAAGGAGAGGGCGTGGCTCTGGGTGAGCTGGGCCAGGTTCAGCAGGCGGCGCAGCTTGCGGGCAGCCGGCGGGGGCTGCACCGCCAGCAACTTGTCGCCGGTTTTCGCCGCCGCCAGCAGGTGGCTCACCGGGCAGATACCGCAGATGCGCGCGGTGATGCCAGCCATCTCGGTGAATGGCCGGCCCTCACAGAAGGTTTCGAAGCCGCGGTATTCCACCACGTGGAAACGGGCGTCGGCGATCCGGCCCGCTTCATCGAGGTGGAGGGTGATCTTGGCGTGGCCTTCGATCCGGGTGACGGGATCGATCGTGATCGTGCGGGGGGTGGGATCGGTGGCCATGGCGATCGCCCTCAACCAAAACCCAGCATGGCCGGGCCTTCCATCGCTGGCAGCTCACCGCGCAGCAGGGGCTCGAGACAAGCCCGGATCCGCTCCGCCGAGGGCGGACAACCCGGCAAGTAGTGGTCCACCGGGATCACCTCATGCAGGGGCAGCACCCGCTCCAGCAGCTCCGGCACGATGCCGGGGGCGTGGGGATGCTGGGCACCGGTGTCGGCCAGCTCCACATAGCCGCGCTCCAGCACACTCTGGCGCGAGCCGCCCTCCACTCCGGCCCAGAGGTTGCGCAGGCCCGGCACGTTGGCGGTCACGGCACAGTCGCCGAAGGACACCACCACCCGGCTGCGGGCCCGCAGCTTCAGGGCCAGCTCGAGGTTGTCGGCGTTGGCCACCGCCCCCTCCACCAGGCACAGATCCACCCCCTCCGGGAACACCTTGATGTCACTGGCCACCGGCGAGTAGACGATCTCCACCCGCTCGGCGAGCTCAAACAGCCATTCATCGAGATCGAGGAACGACATGTGGCAGCCGCTGCAGCCCGCCAGCCACACCGTGGCGAATCGCAGTTTGGTGGTCATGGGTTGATCCAGCGGTGGTCGTGACGCGCTTCAGCGAGCTGGGCCACCCGCTCTGGATGGGGGGCCTTCTCCGCGGTGCCGTCCTCCTTGCGGAACAGGGCGCCGGTGGGGCACACATCCACGCACTTGCCACAGGACGTACAGGCCGTCACCTCGCCCCAGGGCTGATCCAGGCCGGCGATGATCGCGCAGGCACTGCCGCGGTAGCCCACGTCCCACACATGGGCCCCCTCGATCTCATCGCACACCCGCACGCAACGGGTGCAGAGGATGCAGCGGTGGTGATCCAGGCTGAAGTGGGGGTGGGAGGCGTCGACGTGGCGATGGGGGTACTGGTAGGGGAAGCGGGAGTGGTCCATGCCCACCTCCACGGCCACGTCCTGGAGCTCGCAGGAGCCGTTGGCCACACAGAAGGCACACACGTGATTGCCTTCGGCGAAGAACAACTCCACCGCCATGCGCCGATAGGTCTCCAGCTCCGGTGTGTGGGTGTGCACCGCCATCCCATCGGCCACGGTGGTGACGCAGGCGGGCTCGAGCTTGGGGTGCCCCTCAATCGCCACCAGGCAGAGGCGGCAGGCCCCCACGGGTGTGAGGCCATCGAGATGGCAGAGGGTGGGGAGCTGCAACCCAGCCTCTCGGATCACCTGCAGCAGGGTGGCATCGGCGACGACCGAGAAGGCCTGGCCATTGATGTGCCCATGCACCACGGGCGGATCCACACTCATGGCACCACTCCAGGGGCGAGGGCGGCTTCGTACTCGGCACGAAAAAAGCGCAGGGTGCTGAGCACCGGGTTGGGGGCCGACTGGCCCAGGCCGCAGAGGCTGGTGGCCTGGACCATGCCGCAGAGCTGCTCGAGCTGGGCGAGATCAGCCCGCGACGCCCGCTTCTCCACAAACCGGTCCAGCAACTGCTCCAGCTGCACCGTACCGGCGCGACAAGGCAGGCACTTGCCGCAGCTCTCCGCCACGCAGAAACGCATGAAATACCGAGCCAGCTCCGGCATCGCCATCGCCGCGTCGATCACCACCATGCCGCCCGAGCCCATGATCGAGCCCAGCTCCTGCAGGCTGGCGTAGTCCACCGGGGTGTCGAGCAGCTCCGCCGGAATACAGCCTCCGGAGGGGCCACCGGTCTGGACCGCCTTCACCACGCCCGAACCGCCACCCCCCATCGCCTCGACAATGGTGCGCAGGCTGGTGCCCATCTCCACCTCGATCAGGCCCGTGTGGGTGATGGCGCCGGAGAGGGCAAACACCTTGGTGCCCTTGCTGCCAGCCGTACCCATGGCGGCATACCAGTCGCCGCCCTCCCGCAGGATGGCGGGGATGGCGGCGAAGGTCTCCACGTTGTTGATCAGGGTGGGCAGGCCCCACAGGCCCGACACCGCCGGATAGGGCGGCCGCGGCCGCGGCGTACCCCGCCCCCCCTCGATCGAATGCAACAGGGCCGTTTCCTCCCCACACACGTAGGCGCCGGCTCCGATGCGCAGCTGGATCGGCAAGCCGGCCAGCACACCCCGTTCGGTGGCGGCCGCGATGGCCGTGCGCAACCGCTCGATAGCCAGGGGATATTCGGCCCGCACATAGATGTAGGCCTCCGCCGCGCCCACCGCCTGGGCGGCAATCGCCATGCCCTCCAGCAGCCGGTGGGGGTCTCCCTCCATCACGCTGCGGTCCATGAAGGCCCCCGGGTCACCCTCGTCGGCGTTGCACACCACCACCTTGTGGGCGCCGCTCTGGGCCGCCACCAGTTGCCACTTCCGACCGGTGGGGTAGCCGGCACCACCCCGGCCCCGCAGGCCGCTGCGCACCACCTCCTCCACCAGCTCAGTAGCGGGGCGCAGGCGGCACGCTGCCAGGGTGGCGTAGGCCCCCTGGGCCAGGGCGTCGTCGATCGAACTCGGATCCACCAGGCCGCAGCGCTCCAGCACCACCGGCCGCTGCAAGGCAAAGAACGGATGGTCCAAATCGAGGCGCCGCTCGCCCGCCACACCACCCAGCAACTCCGTGGAGCCATCGGGGTGGTCGGCGGCCGCCAGGGGAGCCTGGCCGCACAACCGCAGGCAACCCACCGCCTTGACCCGCTCGGCACCCACCTCAGCTTCGAGCCGCTGCCGCAAGGCCGCCGCCCCCGCCGCCCGGCAGGCGGTGGCATCACAGCAGCGCCAGCTCACAGCCATGGCAGCTCCCCGGGGTCGCCGCTGCGTAGGGCCCCATCCAGCACCAGCACCGGTGCCTGGCCGCAGGCCCCAACGCAGCTGGAGGTCTCAAAGGCCACCCCCCGCTGCCGCAGGGTGGCCTCCAACCGCTCCGCCCCCCGCACAAAACAGGCCGTGCCGCGACACACCACACAGCGATGCAGCCCTGGCGGCACCAAGCGAAACAGGTGATAAAAACTGGCCACGCCCATCACCTCACTGAGGGGGCGGGCCATGGCCCGAGCCAGCCGTTGCAACTCCTCCCGGGGCAGGTAGCCATGCTGCTGCTGGACGGCATGGAGACGCTCGACCAGCGAATCCCCCAGGCCATGGGGGGCAGGCGGCTCAGGTTTCGTTGCCACCGAAGTCGTCTTCGAAACCCTGGTCTGGATCGAATTCACTCCAGCCCGGACTGGCCTCGTTGAACAGTCCGTAGCGTGCTGCCTCATCGTCCATCTGGGTGTTGCCGGTGGGCCGGGTATCGCACGTGATACCGCCATCGCCAGCGGGCTGGCAGTTGTCAAACTCCACGCCGGCCTGAACCGGAGCCCACCCCAGCCCCGCCAGGCAAAGGGCGGGCAGCAGCCGGAAGGACAGGCGCAGACGGCGCAGGATGCGCAGGATCGCAACGGGCTGGAACGTCATCGCCAGGAGCTGGGGCTCAGGAGGGGTGGGCTCGAGGAAGGTGCGCAGAGGGACCGCCTGCTGGGATGATGACTCCGATTTGGCGTCTGAGCGATGTACACCGACTGGACCGCGGTGATTCTGCTGCTGTTGACAGCGGCGCCCCTGGCCGTGGTGGTGGCGACCGCTGCCTTCTTCATCTGGCGGAAGAAGAAGCAGAAAGGCTGATCACCCCACCTGAACGTCGCTGCAGAATCTCCGCGGCCGTGATGGACGCGGGATTGATTCCATTGCCCCGCACCACTTGGCCCTGGCCGAGGCAGTCGAGGCAGGTTCGGTAGCGCCGATCATCAAGGCGCAGCATGCCACTCCCGCCGCATTGGGGACATCGACAGTCGCCGTCGGGGCTGGCTTGGAGTGGAGTTGAGTGGGGATGGGAGGCCATCGCAATACCCCTGCCTGGGGACGCTTTTTGTTGTTCATCAGTGTGGTCTGCTTTTCCCCACCTGATCCCGAAAGCTTCCTTAAGCCTGGGGGGTCTTGAGGGCGCGATCCAACCGCTCCGGGCCGAGCTCCTGGAGGAGTTCAGCCGCGCTCAGACGGCTGCCCGGTACGACCAGCGCAGCACTGGCCGCCAGGTCGCCCACCACGGCGGCGGCATCCCAGCCGCGCTGGAGGTAGCCCTCCAACCCCTCAGCCCCCTCCCGCTTGCTGAGCCGCCGCCCGGCTGCGTCGCGCCAGAGCGGCACATGGCCGTAACGGGGAGGCGCCGCACCGAGGGCCCCCATCACGGCCACCTGGGCGCCGGTAGCGCTCCAGAGGTCATCACCGCGCACCACGTCGCTGATGCCGAGAGTGAGTTCATCGACGGCCGTGGCCAGGTGATAGGCGAGATAGCCATCGGCCCGGCGCAACACCACATCGCCGATGGCTGCCGGGCCATCCAGAACCCCGGGGGGGCCATAGGCCTCGGACCAACCCAAGGGCCCAGCCTCCAGCCGCAGCCGCCAGCTGGGCAGCCGCCCCTGCTGGGCGCCCCAGCCACGGGCCCGGTCCCGACAGAAGCCTGGATACACGGGCAGGGCACCGTGGGGAGCAGACACATCGGCCAGTAAACGGCGGCTGCAGCGGCAGGGATAAAGCCGGCCGGCTCCGCGCAGGCCGGAAAGGGCGGTGGCATAGAGCCCCCGCCGCTCGCTCTGGCGCAGCACCGGACCATCCCAATCCAGGCCGAGCCAGCGCAGGTCCGCCAGGATCGATGCCTCCGCCCCCGGCCGATTGCGGGGCGTGTCGAGATCATCGATGCGCAGCAGCCAGGTTCCACCCCGCAGCCGGGCATGCAGCCAGCTCAGCAGGGCCGTGCGCAGGTTGCCCCGGTGCAGGGGGCCGGTGGGCGAGGGGGCAAAGCGGCCCCGGTACGCCTGCTCGCGCTGGCGCCGGCCCGCCTCGAACAGGGCCTGGAGATGGGAGGGCTGGGGCATGGCACGGCATCAAAAAGCGGCCCCGCAGGGCCGCCACTGCAAGCGGTGCCTGGGGCTGGGCCCAGGAGGGCGCTCAGCCCTGAACGCGGTCCTTGAACATCTTGCCGGCGGTGAAGGCAGGCACCCGCTTGGCAGGGATCTTGATCTTCTGGCCGGTCTTGGGGTTCAGACCCTGGCGGGCGGAACGCTCGCGGGGCTCAAAGGAACCAAAACCCAGGATGGACACTTTCTTGCCTTCCACCACCGAGTCGATGATGGTTTCGATGGCAGCGTCGACGACCTGGGAGACGTCGGTCTTGGTGAGCTCGGTGCGGGCAGCAACGAGGTTGACGAGATCAGCTTTGTTCATAGGACGGAAAGGCCTCGGGGATGGCGGTCGGGTTGCGACGGTCGGGTCGCGATGAAGGTGGCGAGTCGGAAAAAGCCGACCGGCCCTGAGATGAGCGCGCCAATGGTATGGGGCTCTGGACGGTGCTGCAACACGAAAGTCCGCCGCCGCAACGGTTTTCGTGACAATTCCCCCACATGGGACGTTCAGCTCAACGCAAAGCGGGGGGCGAAAACGCCAGATCCAGGCCTGCCAGCAGCGCGGCACCACCCATCACCAGCTTGTCGCCGCGCAGCGCCCCAAGCCCGGCACCACTGGCGATCCAAGCCGGGGAGCCTGCTGGCAACCAAGCGCGCAGCCGCTCCACACTGGCCAGCTGGCGGCCCCAGTGAAACGTTCGCGCCGTGGGCAAGGGAGCCAGAGCTGAGGGGCCGGTAGGCACCAGCAGGCGGCCGGCAAACAACCCATCGAGCTGGCCGGCGTGCACATGCAGCACGCAAGCTCCCGGCGTGGGCCCAGGGGTCCAGAGCAGGGCCACCCCCGGCGCCAGGGCGTGCTCCGCCCCGAAGCTGGTGCAGGACTTCACCCCGGGCAGCAGGTAGGCCTCCTGCTCCTGCACCATCACCGACCAGCCCAGGGCCTCCTGGATGCGGCGGCAGCGGCCATGGCCCTCGCGGCTGGTGAGCACGATCGTGCCAGGGCCCACTAGGGCCGTGCGCCGCTGCAGGCTGTCGAGATTGGCCTGGGTGAACCCGGGGCAATCGACCAGCAGATCGCCGCGGCCACCCCAGGCCCCGGCCTCCAGCAGCCAGCTGCTGCCCCCCTGACTGTCTCGGCTGGGCGCGAACAGCCACAGGCCGGGGCGCACCAGCTGGGGAGGGCGACCTGATTCGGGGGGCTGGGCGAGTTGGGACAAGGGCAGGGGGGATTGATCAGGAGATGGGCACCGCAACCCGGAGGCGGATGCCCCCACCGGAGGAGCTGCCTAACGTTGCAAGAGCCAGGTTCGGTGCCTTGACTGTCCAATTCAACAGTCCTGACCTTGCCGAGGGCCTGCACATCGGCCATCCCTGGCCCCTTGGCGCCAGCCTGACCCCCAGAGGGGTGAATTTCTCGGTGGTCGCCCCCCTGGCCACCCGGGTGGAGTTGCTGCTGTTCACGGATGGGGATGCGGTGGAACCGGAGCGGGTGGTCGAACTCGGCCATCGACACCGCTCCGCCGACTACTGGCACGTGGAAGTGGAGGGGGTCGGCCTGGGCCACTGCTACGGCTACCGGGTGTTTGGCCCGCTGCAGCCCGGCGGCCATGGCTTCAACCCCTCGAAGGTGCTGCTCGACCCCTGTGCCCGGGCCATCGCCGGCTGGGGCAGCTACCAGCGGGGAGCGGCCGTGGGGGCTGCGCCCAACACCGGCCAGTGCCTCAAGGGGGTGGTGACCGAGCGTGAGCGGTTTGATTTCCATCACGCCCCCAGACCACGCCACAGCTGGCAGAAGAGCGTGATCTACGAGCTGCACGTGGGCGGTTTCACCCAGGGGCCGGGATGTCCGGTGCCCACGGAACAGCAGGGCAGCCTGCTGGGACTGATTCCCACCCTGCCCTACCTGCGCGAGCTGGGGATCACCACCATCGAGCTGCTGCCGGTGATGGCCTTCGACCCCCACGACGCCCCGGCCGGCCGCCACAACTACTGGGGCTACAGCCCCCTGAGCTGGATGGCTCCCCATCCCGACTATCTGGTGGGAGAGGATCCGCTCAGTGCCCGCGACCAGGTGCGCCAACTGGTGACCGCCTGCCACCGGGCCGGCATCGAGGTGCTGCTGGATGTGGTCTACAACCACACCACCGAAGGCAACCAGGACGGCCCCACCCTCAGCTGGCGGGGGTTCTGTGACCGCCTCTACTACCAGCAGAGCGCCAAGGGCGACTACCAGGACGTGAGCGGCTGCGGCAACACGATTGCCGCTAACCGCCCCCTGGTGCGCCGCTTGATCCTCGAATCCCTCCGCTGCTGGGCCACCGAACTGGGGGTGGATGGCTTCCGCTTCGACCTGGGCATCGCCCTCAGCCGGGGGGACAACCTGGCCCCCCTGGACTCGCCCCCCCTGTTTGAGGACATGGAGGCCGACCCCGACCTCAGCGACCTCAAGTTGATCAGCGAGCCCTGGGATTGCGGCGGCCTCTATCGCCTGGCCGACTTCCCCGCACGCCGGGTGGCCACCTGGAACGGCCGCTTCCGCGACGACCTCCGGCGCTTCTGGAAGGGCGATGAGAAAACCTGCTGGACCATGGCGCAACGCCTCTCCGGCAGCCCAGACCTGTTCAGCAACAGCCCGGTGCACCCCGGCCAGTGCATCACCTTCCTGACAGCCCACGACGGCTTCACCCTCGCCGACCTGGTGAGTTTCAACGGCAAGCACAACCTGGCCAACGGCGAGGACAACCGGGACGGCGACAACCACAACAACAGCTGGAACCACGGCGTGGAGGGTCCGAGCAGCGATCACGCCATCACGGCCCTGCGGGAACGCCAGCTGCGCAACCTGCTCACCAGCCTGCTGCTGGCGCCAGGTGTGCCGATGCTGCTGATGGGTGACGAGGTACGCCGCAGCCAGGGCGGCAACAACAACACCTGGTGCCAGAACAATCCCCTGGGCTGGATGCACTGGCAGCCCGACGAGGGCGACCAAGCGCTTCAGATGTTCCTGCAACGCCTGCTGAGGCTGCGGGCCCACCTGGCGGGCCTGTTCAACCCCGAGCTGCCCCTCGACGACCGTCCCCAGCGCCGCAGCGGCGATCGCGGCCACCTCTGGCGCCAGTGGCATGGGGTCGAGCTGGGCAAGCCCGACTGGGCGAGCTGGTCGCACACGCTGGCCTGGAGTCTCAACGACAGCCAGCAGGGACCCTTGGTGTGGTGTGGCTTGAACGCCTATAGCAAGGCCATGCACTTCGAGTTGCCCAGCTGTCCCCGGGGCTGGCTGCGGGTGGTCGACACGGCCCTGCCCGCCGGCGACGACCTGCCCGCCCGCCCCGAGGCCTGGCACCCCGCTGGCGCCCCCCTACAGAGCCGCAGCCTGATGCTGCTGGTGGCAGCTCCCCTGCTCAAGGATCGGGTGCTGTAGCCGGGATGGCCTGATGCGTTTGCTCCATACCTCCGATTGGCATCTGGGCCGGAGCTTCCATGGCGCCTCCCTGCTGGAGGAGCAGGCGGCGGCCCTGTCGCGGATTGGGGAACTGGCCCGGGAAGCGGAGGTGGATGCGGTGGTGATCGCCGGCGACCTCTACGACCGGGCGATCCCGCCGGCCGAGGCTGTGCTGCTGTTCAACGACACCCTGGCCCAACTGCGTCAGGACGGGGCGGCGGTGGTGGCGATTGCGGGAAACCACGATTCCCATGTGCGGGTGTCGATCTACGACCCGCTGCTGGCCGCGCTTGGGGTGACGATCCGGGGCGACGTGCGGCGAGCGGATCAGCCGGTGCTGGTGCAGCCCCGGCGAGGCGGGGCCCCGGTGGCGATCTACCCCCTGCCCTACCTCGAACCGGCGGTGGATGGCCCCTGGCTGAGCCGCGACCCTGAAGAGGACAGCACCGCACCGACCCGCCTGCGCCACGAGGATGTGACCCGGCTCGCCCTGGGGCGAATCCGGCGGGATCGACTAGGCCGGCCAGACCACCACGCCGTCCTGGTGGCCCATACCTTTGTGGCGGGCGGACAAACCAGCGAATCGGAGCGGGAACTCACCCTCGGCAACGTCGACCGGGTGAGCGTGGAGACCTTCAGCGGCTTCGACTACGTCGCCCTGGGGCACCTGCACGGCTCCCAGCAACTCGATGGTCCCCGGGTGGCCTACTCCGGCACCCCCCTGCCCTACTCGTTCTCCGAGCAGCACCACACCAAATCGGTGCGGATTGTCGAACTCGATGCCCACGGGAACGCCAGCGTGGAAGTGGTGCCCCTGGGGGTAGGCCGCAAGCTGTGCACCATCGAGGGCTGCCTCGACGAGCTGTGCCATGCGCCCCAGTACGCCGACGCCGTGGAGGCGCGGGTACGGGTCGTCCTCACCGATGAGGTGCTGCCCCTGCAGGCCATGGCCCGCCTGCACGCCCGTTTCCCCCATGTGGCCGAGCTGCGCCACCGCCCCCCGGACGTGCTCCGCTCCACGGCCAGCAGCCGCAACCAGCAGGTGCGGGAGGCCAGTTCACCACTGGCGCTGGCAGCCGCCTTCTTCGGAGATCAACAGGGGCGCCAGGCCAACCCAGCCGAAGCCCAGCTGCTACGGGAGGCGCTGGAAGCCGTTGGCAGGGCAGAGGAACGGTGAAGCCCCACGTACTCCAGATCGAGGCCTTTGGCCCCTACGCCGACCCGGTGGAGATCGGCTTCGACGCCCTCAGCCAGGAGGGGCTCTTCCTGATTCACGGCACCACGGGTGCCGGCAAGACCTTTCTGCTGGATGCGTTGTGCTTTGCGCTCTATGGCGAGGTGTCCGGGGATCGCAGCATCAAGGCCCTGCGCTCGGATCACGCCGATCCGGCGGCGGTGCCGCGCGTGTGCCTGGAGTTTTCCGCCGGAGGAGCCCGCTATCGGGTAGAGCGCTCCCCCGCCTACACCGCCCTGAAGTCCCGCGGCGCTGGCACCACCGAGAAGGCGGCCCAGGGGGTGCTGTTCCGGCTGGTCGGGGGCGAGCAGGAACCGATCGCCAGCCGGAGCACCGAGGTGAGCCGGGAGGTGGAAGGGCTGGTCGGGCTGAATGTCAGCCAATTCCGCCAGGTGATCCTGCTGCCCCAAGGCAAGTTCGCCGAGGTGCTGCGGGCCAGGGCCGAGGAGCGGGAGGCCCTGCTCAAAACCCTCTTTGACACCGTGCTGTTTGAGCAGGCCGCCGGTTGGCTCGACGACAGGGCCAAGGCCGGCCGCATGGCCGTGGCCGAACAGACCCGGGCCCAGGAGGTGCTGCGACACCAGGCCGCCCACGTCTGGAGCCCCTACGCCCCACAGCTCGAAGCCGAAACCGAGCCCAAGCCCGCAACCCAGGCCGATCTAGAGCAGCTGGTGGAGCGGATCGCCGCCGTGGTGACGAGCACGGCGGCCAGCCTCAAGCAGGCCAGTGCCGAGCTCGACGCGACCCAAAGAGCCCAAGCGGCAATGGACAAGCTGGCGGACCGCTGGGATCGGCGGGCCCTGGCCCGTGCCCGCCTGACGGCACTGGAGGCGAAGCACCCGGCGGTGCAGGACTACCGCCAACGCCTCGCCCGGGCTGAACGGGCGGAGCAGCTGCGGCCGAGCGTGCAGGCCGATCGGCAGGCGCGGGAGGCTCTGGCCACCCTGCAGAGCGGCCTCCATAGCCAGCGTTTGCAGACGATCCGGGCCCGGGATGGGGCCAGGGCCCTGCCGCTATCGGTGGAGGTGCTCGATCTGATGGCGCTGCCCAGCCTGGAAGCACTGGCGGCAGCCCGCAGCGACCTGGCGGTGCGGCGCACCGAAGTGGCGGCTCTGGTGAGCCAGGCCCAGGATGCGGAACAGGCCCGAACCAAGGCGGCAGCAGCTCGCACCGCCGCGGACCAGGCGGAGGAGCTCCTCAAGCGCAGCATCGCCGACCGGAACCAACGGCAGCAAACCCGGCAGGTGGCCTCCGAGGGATTGGTCCAGGCCCGCTCGGCGAGGGATCAGCTCAACGGACTGCAGCGAGCCGCCCAGGACTGCCTCGAACGCGCCCGGGCTGCGGAAGCCCTGGCCGGGGCCCAGCAACGCGAACGCGACTGCCTCGCCGCCAAGGCAACGGCCGACCGCCAACTCGCCGAGGCCCAGGCGGCCCTCGACGCGTGCCGGCGGCGTCAGATCGCCGGCATGGCGGCCGAACTGGCCGGGGGCCTGGTGCCAGGCGCGCCGTGTCCCGTGTGCGGCGCGCTGGAGCATCCCGCCCCCGCCCCGCCCACGGATCCCACCAGCACCGATGCGGCGCTGGCGGCCGCGGAGCAGGCGCTGCAGAGCGCCAGTCGGGCGGCTGAGGCAACGGCCGTAGCCGTGGAGAAAGCCCAGGGGGAATGCAAGGCCGTGCTGGAAAAGGCCGGCGTGGCCGCAACGGATCCCGAAGCGGCCTCCTCGGCCGCGCGGGGAGCCGCGGAGGCGCTGGCCGCAGCCCAAGGGCTGGCTGCACAGACCAGCAGCCTGGAGAAGGCGATCCAGGCCGACGACCAGGCGTTACAGGCCCTGCAGGACACCATCCAATCAGCCAGCACGGAGCTGGCACTGCAGACGCAGACCGCCGTTGACGCCACCGAGCGGGCCACCAGCCTGGGCACCGCGATCGCTCGGGAACTGGGTGAGGGCATCGATCCCCAGCAGGTGCTGCAGGGTTTCGAGCCCTTGGAAGCGGCCCTGAAAAACCTCGCCACCAGCACCGCGGCCAGCACCGCAGCCACGAGTCGGCTGGAGCAGGCCTCAGGCCGCCTGGCGCAGGACCTGGCCGCATCCGAGTTTGCCGATGGCCAGGCCGTGGAGCAGGCCCTGAAAGATGACAGCGTGCGAGAGCACTGGGCCCAACGCATCCAGGCCTACGAGACCGAGGTCATCGAACTCCAAGGGCTGCTGGCCAGCACCGATTTGGCCGACCTGCCGGAGCCGCGGCCCGACACCGCCGCCGCCCAGGCCGCCACGGCCCAGGCCGACGGAGCCCGAACGGAGGCGACCCGGCGCGACACCCAGGCCCGGGGCGCCCAGGCCGAGATCCTGCGGCTCACCGGTGAGCACCGCCTGGGGGCCGAAGCCCTGGCCGGGATCCAGGAACGGGCCCAGTTGCTCAGCGGCGTGGCCGACCGCTGCCAGGGTCGGACCGCTCCTTACATCTCCCTGCAGCGCTGGGTGCTCTCGGCCTATCTGGGAGACATCTGCAGCTATGCGAACCAACGGCTGGAGTTGATGACCTCCGGCCGCTATCAACTGCGGCTCACCGATGGGGGCAGCCGGGGCGGACGCCAGGCGGGGCTGGGTTTGCGGGTGCTCGATGCCTACACCGGCGAGGAGCGGGAGGTGAGCAGCCTCTCGGGGGGTGAGACCTTCCAGGCCTCCCTGGCCCTGGCCCTTGGAGTCGCCGACACGGTGCAGGCCCATGCGGGCGGGGTGCGGCTGGAAGCCCTGTTCATCGATGAGGGCTTCGGCACCCTGGATCCCGACAACCTGCAGCTGGCGATGGACGAACTCGACCGGCTGCGGGAAGGGGGGCGCATGATTGGCATCATCAGCCACGTGGGAGGCCTGCGGGAGCGCATACGCTGCGGCATCGAGGTCTTGGCGAGCGACCGGGGCTCCACCGTTCGGGTGGGCACCACGGCCGAACCCCGGTGAGGATGCCGGAGGACGACGCCCCATGAAGGCAGAACAGGAAGCGGGCGGCGGGAATCGAACCCGCATCATCAGCTTGGAAGGCTGAGGTTTTACCACTAAACTACGCCCGCAGCAGTACGGATGTACCGTGCCGCCTCCGGTTCGCGCCTCCGCCGGGAGGTCCGAAACCTGGAGCTGCTGCATTATGGCCTGCGCCCCCAGACCGCCAACTGCCGTCCTTGACGCCTGAATCCCAAGCGGCAGTTCCTGCATCCCTGGGGAAGGGAGCTCGCCGGCGCCTGGTCTGGAGCTATGGCCTGGGCGACATCGGCACCGGCATGGCGGCCACCCAGCTGGGCTTTTATCTGTTCGTTTTTTACACCGCCGTGGTGGGGCTGCCGGCCTGGATGGCAGGCCTGGTGCTGATGGTGCTCAAGGTGTGGGACGGCATCAACGATCCCCTGGTGGGCTGGCTGAGCGACCACACCAACCATCCCTGGGGTCCCCGTCTGCCCTGGATGGCCGGCAGCGCCATCCCCCTCGGCCTGGCCCTGGTGGCGATGTGGTGGGTGCCTCCCGGTGGCGACTGGCAGAAGTTCACCGTGCTGGTGGCGATCCAGCTGGTGGCGATGGCGCTCTACACCGGCGTCAATCTCCCCTATTCCGCCCTCGCCTCCGAACTCACGAGCTCCACCCAGCTGCGCACCGAGCTCAATGCCAGCCGTTTCACCGGCTCGATCCTGGCGGGCCTGGCGGGGCTGGTGCTCGGAGCCCTGCTGCTGGGCCAGGGCGCCTCGGGCTACCTGCGCATGGGACTGGTGTCGGGGCTCACCCTGACCGTGTTCACCCTGCTGTGCTGCTGGGGCCTGGCCCCCTTTGCCCGCACCTGCCAGCGACCCACCGGCCAGCCCGAGCCCATCCGCCAGCAGCTGCGCCGCATCGCCGGCAACCCACGCTTCGTCAAGGTGCTGGGGCTCTACCTGCTGCTGTGGTGTGCCCTGCAGCTGATGCAGCCCGTGTCGCTGATCTTCCTGGCGGTGGTGATGCACCTGCCCGAGAGCTGGAGCACCTGGATCCTGATCCCCTTCCAGCTCAGCGCCCTAGCCGGACTGCAACTCTGGAGTCGGGTGGCGGGCCGCCATGGTCGCGTCTGTGCCCTGCGCTGGGGCACGGGGCTGTGGATCGCCGGTTGCATCGGGGCGACCCTGCTAACCCCCCTGGATACCAACACCGCACCCCTGGCCAGCGTCAGCAACGGAGTGGGCGTGGGCCTGCTGCTGCTCACAATCATGGTGACCGGCCTCGGAGCTTCCACCGCCTACCTGATCCCCTGGGCCCTCTTGCCCGATGCGGTCGACGCCGACCCCGACAAGCCGGCCGGGCTCTACACCGCCTGGATGGTGGTGACCCAGAAACTGGGCATCGGCGGGGCCGTGTTCGCCCTCGGCAACGTGCTCAGCCTGAGTGGCTACCAGGCGAGCGCAGGCCTGGTGCAACCAGGCACCGCCCTGGCCACCATCCGCCTCTGCATGGGCCTGATTCCGGCCGTGCTGATCGTCGGTGGCCTGCTGGTGATGCGACGCTGGCCTGAGAAGGGCCTACATCTCCACCGGCCCCCATCGCCATGACCGGCCCCCAGCCATGACAGCCCTCCAGCCATGAAGCGTCCCGTCTGGCTGAAGACCCCCCGCTGGCTGCTGCGCTTGGGGGCCAGCCTGCTGATCGGTGGCCAGGCGATGAGCGCTGTGGCCAAGGGGCGCATCGGCTTCAACGACCTGATGCAGGAGCTCATGGAAGCCGGACCAGGCAGCTTCCTGATCGTGCTGATCACCGCCCTGGCGGCCGGCACCGTGTTCAACATCCAGGTGGCAGCGGAGCTGTCCAAACAGGGGGCCAGCGCCACGGTGGGCGGCCTGCTGGCCCTCGGGCTGTCACGGGAAATCGCACCGCTGCTCACCGCCACCCTGCTCACCGGCAAGGTGGCCACGGCCTATGCGGCCCAGATCGGCACCATGAAGGTGACCGAGCAGATCGATGCCATCACCATGCTGCGCACCGACCCGGTGGAATACCTGGTGGTGCCCCGCGTCGTGGCCATGGTGATCATGGCGCCGGTGCAATGCCTGCTGTTCTTCTGGGTGGGCATCTGGTCCGGCC
>JBEEKG010000066.1:0-4518 GCA_041168785.1 Cyanobacteriota bacterium | reverse complement strand
CCGCTGGCTTTGCCGATCCGTCCCATCTGGCTCCAGTCCACCTGGTCCAGGGTGCCGTTCACCTTGGCAAGAATTTCGCTGTAACGCTCACTGAAGCTGGCTTCGGCTGCACCGGAGGTGGCGTCAGTCTCCACTTCAGTGGCAGTGTCCTGCTCAACCGCGTCGGTGGTGGTATCGCTCATGGACCGGTTGGGAGGCGAATGTTTGGAATGATTCATAAGGTATCGCCGTGTTCTCCCAAGCGCCAGAGCAAATCAGGGCAGATCTGCACCTGCTCACCGTTTTGCGCCCCATCCTGGCCAGCGCAGAACCGGAGGAGGGTTGTGCCCTGCTTCTTGGTGAACGCTTGGACTTCGACTGGCAACTGCGCCTGGTCTGGCCGTGTTGCAACGTCTGGCCCCAGCCTCAGCAACGCTGCCAGCGCTTTGCGATTGATCCAAGGGAGCAGCTGCAGGCGCAGAAGTGGGGCAGGGCTCAGGGGCTGGAGCTGCTGGGCTCGGCCCACAGCCACCCCACCAGTGGGGCAGTGCCTTCTGGCACTGATCGCAGTCTCTGTGGGATATCCACTTTGATGGTGATCCTCGGGGCCCAAACCCTTGGTGGGGAGTTGGTTGCCTGGTGGCTGCCGGAAGCCCCTGCCGCGCCCCTGCGCCTGCCATGGAGAATGGTGTCCTGATCCAAGAGGCCATGCTTCCTCCCGACACCAGCGGCGTCCAGCTCAGCCCCGATGAGGTTGCTCGCTTTGCCCGGCATCTGATCCTGCCAGAGGTGGGTATGGAGGGGCAAAAGCGGCTCAAGGCAGCTTCTGTTCTGTGCGTGGGCACCGGTGGGCTGGGCTCGCCCCTGCTCCTTTATCTAGCGGCTGCCGGAGTTGGCCGGCTCGGCATCGTCGATTTCGATGTGGTCGACCACTCCAACCTCCAGCGCCAGGTGATCCATGGCACCAGCTGGGTTGGCAAGCCCAAGATCGAATCTGCCAAGGCCCGCATCCTGGAGCTCAATCCCCACTGCCAGGTGGATCTCTACGAGACGGCCCTCACCAGCGAAAATGCCCTGGAGATCATCTCTGGCTACGACCTGGTCTGCGACGGCACGGACAACTTCCCCACCCGCTACTTGGTGAACGACGCCTGCGTGCTGCTGGGCAAGCCCAACGTGTACGGCTCGATCTTCCGCTTTGAGGGCCAGGCCACCGTGTTCAACCTCGACGCCGAAAGCCCCAACTACCGCGACCTGTTTCCCGAGCCCCCGCCGCCAGGCATGGTGCCCTCCTGCGCCGAGGGCGGCGTGGTGGGCGTGCTGCCCGGCATCATCGGGGTGATCCAGGCCACCGAGGCGGTGAAGATCATCACCGGCATCGGCACCACCCTCAGCGGCCGGCTGCTGCTGTTTGATGCCCTGGGCATGAAGTTCCGGGAGCTGAAGCTCCGGCCCAACCCCGAGCGCCCCGTGATCGACAAACTGATTGATTATCAAGAGTTCTGCGGCGTTGGCGGCAGCGCCCCGGGCCAGGAGGAGGCCGGTGCGGTGGAGAGCATCAGCGTGAGCGAGCTCAAGGTGCTGCTCGATGGCGACACCAGTGGCCTGGTGCTGATCGATGTGCGCAACCCCCCCGAAGCCGAGATTGGCGTGATCCCGGGTGCCGAGCTGATCCCACTCGACCAGATCGAGAACGGCACCGCCGTGGAACGCATCCAGCAGCTTGCGGCCGGCAAGACGCTCTACGTGCACTGCAAGCTGGGAGGGCGCAGTGCCAAGGCCCTCATCGCCCTCAAGCGGGCTGGAATCGAGGGCATCAACGTGGCCGGCGGTATCGACGCCTGGAGCCAGGAGGTGGATCCGAGCGTGCCGCGCTACTGAGCCAGTGCCTCGCTAGGGCCTCCCGCTTTGGTCCCTCTTCAGTAATCCACGCCGCGCTTGAGGTCCACACCCCGCTCGGCGTAGTGCTTGTGGCACACCATTTCGGAGTGCACGGAGGCCAGGTCGAAGTAAGCGGGTCGGTTCTTGCAGCGACCGGTGAGGATCACCTCGGTTTCGGCTGGCTTGCGCAGGAGGGTCTGCACGATCGGCTCCACCGGCAGCAGCTCCAGATCCACCGTGGGGTTGATCTCGTCGAGGATGACGGTTTTGTAGAGGCCGCTGGAGATGGCTGCCCGGGCGATTTCCCAGGCCCGTTCCGCCTCCACGTAGTCGATGGGCTGCTGCTGGCCGCGCCAGACGATCGCATCCCGGCCGGAGCGCAGGTGGTCGACCAGGTGGGGATAGCTCTCGCGCAGCGCCGCGATCGCCGCGTCTTCGGTGTAGCCCGCACCGCCTTTGAGCCATTGCAGGATCAGCACCCGGTGGCTCTTGTCCTGGGAGATGCCCCGGCCGATGGCCTGCAGACCCTTGCCCAGGGCGCTGGTGGATTTGCCCTTGCCCTCACCGGTGTAAATCTCCACGCCCTCGAGTCCGCCGGGTCCCTGGTGGGCCCGCATCTCCGAGTGCAGGTCAGCCAATTGCACCAGCTGGCGGGGGGCACCTCGGCCCGTGCAGATCACTTCCATGCCGGCCGGCTTGGCCGCCAGGGTGCGTGCCACGTCCTCGATGTCCAGCAGACCCAGGTCCAAAACGGGGTTGAGTTCGTCGAGCACCACCACCGAATAGAGGTCGCTGGCGATGGCCCCCTTGGCGATGTCCCAGCCCCGCTGGGCTTCCTGCCGGTCGAAGCGGGTGGCTTCTTCGGCGCTGAAGAACTCGCCGCGGCCGGTGCGCACCTGGTCGATCAGATGGGGGAAGCCCTGCTGAAGGGCCTCAATGGCCCCATCCTCGTCGTAGGCACGGCCGGGGCCCTTGAGGAAGCGCAAGAGCAGCACCCGGGTGCGTTTCTGTTCGCAGATGCCCAAGCCGATGGTGCGCAGCACCACCCCGAGGGCCGCTTGGCTCTTGCCCTTGCCATCACCGTCATAGACGTGAAGTTGGCCATGGGCCCGTTCGTCGCTGCCGGCTGCCGTGCGAATGCCGATGCCCCGGCCCGTGCCCCGCTGCGGCGTCTGGGTGCTGCTCATGGGGGGATGTTACCGGCGCTTCCCGGTTGGGAGTTGCCAGGATCGGGGCAGGATTCGGGGCCTGATCCAGTTCGCCTGATGCGCTTCTCCCTGCTGGAACCGTTGCCGCCGTCGCTGGCGGCGCTCCTGGCGGCGCTGCGTCAGCACTTGGCGGCCCTCGATCAGCTGGTCGTGGCCTATTCGGGTGGTGTCGACAGCGCCCTGGTGGCGGCCCTGGCCGTGGAGCAACGGGGTGAGGCGGCCCTGGCGATCACCGGGGTGTCGCCGGCCTTGGCCCCCTACCTGCGCCAGGAGGCCGCCACCCAGGCTCGCTGGCTACACATCCGCCACCGCGAGATCACCACAGCGGAGTTGGCCGATCCGGCCTACGCCAACAATCCCGACCAGCGCTGCTACGCCTGCAAGCGGGAGCTGCACCGCCTGTTGGCGCCGATTGCGGCGGCGGCAGGGGGGGCGACCGTGGTCGATGGCGTCAATGCGGACGACCTCGGCGATCACCGGCCTGGGATCCAGGCGGCCCGGGAATTCGGCGTGCGTTCTCCCCTTGCCGAGGTGGGCCTCGATAAGGCCGGGGTGCGCCAGCTGTCGAGGGCTCTGGGCTTGCCGTGGTGGGACAAGCCCGCCCAGCCCTGCCTGGCTTCGCGCTTCCCCTACGGCGAGCCGATCACGGCCGAGCGGCTGCTGCGGGTTGCTGCGGCTGAGGCCTGGCTGTTGGCCGCCGGCTGGCCCCAGCTGCGGGTGCGCTCGCAAGGCCAGACGGCGCGGATTGAATTGCCCGCCGACCAACTCGACCGGGCCCTACGCCTATGGGCCGAGCCCACACCCAGAGGCGAGCTGGTGGCCGCCTTCTTGGACTTGGGGTTTACGGCCGTGGGCGTGGATCTTGAGGGACTCGTGAGCGGCAAGCTCAACCGGGAGCTGGCCGCCCAACGACCGCCGGGGTTCAGAGCGTCACCGCTGCCGTGAACGGCTGCTCCTGCAGGGGCTCCCGCTGGCTGTCGGCGATGCACGACGGCGTTTCGCGGCGAAAGCTGGTGAGCTTGTGGGTTCCGGCGGTGAGCTCTTCGGCGAGCACGGCACAGGCCCTTTCGGGCATGGTGTGGTCACCACAGGTGAACACGTCCACAGCCGCATAGCCCGATTCCGGCCAGGTGTGGATCGAGATGTGGGATTCGGCTAGCAAGGCCAGCCCCGTGACGCCCTGGGGCTCGAAACGGTGGGTGATCAGATTGAGCAGGGTGGCACCGGCACGCTTCGCTGCTGCGGTGATGGTGTCCCTGAGGAAAGCTTCGTCGTCGAGACGGGCGCTATCGCAGCCGTAGAGCTCGAGGATGCAGTGTTTCCCGACCGTATCGGAGACCTGGTGGGGCAGGTGGGCAGCTGGGTTGGTGGCTGCAGGGGCCTCGGTCCATCCCGGGTTTGGGTGGAGGCAGGGCAGGGTTTGGGTCATCGATTCCGACCGCACAAGCGA
>JBEEKG010000065.1:0-4676 GCA_041168785.1 Cyanobacteriota bacterium | reverse complement strand
TGATGTAAGCCTTGCGCAGCTTGTCGCCGTCCTGGAGGCGGCAGGCCTCATCGAGCTGGGCCAGGGCCGTCTTCAGGGCAGTGGCCCGCTTCTCGGCCTCGGGGCGGTCGGCGGGGAGGAGGCGCTGGTTGATGTAGCTCATTTCCCGGCCCACTTCCTGCATGGGGCCGTGGATCAGGTTGGCGGTGAACACCCAGTTGCGCTCATTCACGAGGCTGGCCAGCTCCGGCAGGCGGTTGCGGGCGGAGAGGAACCCCTCGGCCTGGCGCTCGATCAGGGCCATGTCCGCCGGGCTGATGCTGGGGGCCTTGCGGCCCTGGCTGCCGTCACAGGCGGCCAGACCCAGACACACCACCGCAACCAGACCCACCATCACCAGACGGCGCAGCTGGTGCATCAGGGCAGAGGTTGCCGAAGAAATCCGCGCAGAAGCCATCACAGAGACCAACACCAGGACCGTGGCGCTGAGTGTATCGGGGCTGGCCTGCCGCCCCGCTCCGTCTGTAGCCCCTTGCAATCTGGGCTTCGCCACCCTGGAGGTGCTACCTCTGCACTGACGTCGACAGCGGCCATGTCTGCTCCCACCGCCATCCTGCAGATGCTCTGTCCGGATCAGCCCGGACTGGTGCGGGAGCTCTCCGGGTGGGTGGCCGCCAACGGCGGCAACATCGTGCATGCCGATCACCACAGCGATCAGGGCGCTGGTCTGTTCCTCAGTCGGATCGAGTGGCAGCTCGAGGGGTTTGGTCTGCCCAGGGAGGCGATCTGTCCTACGGCCCGGGCCCTGGCGGAGCGGTTGGGCGGCGAATACAAGGTGACCTTTTCTGATGACCGCCCAGCGGTGGCGATCTTCGTGAGCAAGCAGGACCACTGCCTGCTGGATCTCCTGTGGCGGGTACGAACCGGTGAGCTGCCGATGCGGGTGCCCTTGGTGATCGCCAACCACCCCGATCTCGGTCCGATCGCTCAGGAGTTTGGAGCGCACTTTGAGCACGTGCCGATTTCAGCGGCCAATCGGGAGGAAGCGGAGGCCCGCCATCTGGCCCTGTTGGCCGAGCACCGGATCGAACTGGTGGTGTTGGCCAAGTACATGCAGGTGCTGACGCCCCAGTTTCTGGCGAGTTTCGATCCTCCGGATGCCTTTCACCGGCTGATCAACATCCACCACTCTTTTTTACCGGCTTTTAAGGGTGCGCAGCCCTATCACCGGGCCTGGGACCGGGGCGTGAAGCTGATCGGTGCAACCGCCCATTATGTGACCGAGGATCTCGATGGCGGGCCGATCATTGCTCAGTCCACGATGGGTGTCGGCCACCGCGATGAGGTGGATGACCTGATCCGTAAGGGCCGCGACACCGAGCGCCTGGCCCTTGCCCGGGCCGTGCGTCTACATCTCAAGCACCAAGTGATGGTGTATCGGGGGCGCACGGCGGTGTTTGAGTGAATTTCAGATGTAAAGAACGTCGCTGCTGCTGAGAGTGGTAACGCCCTCCAGCATGGCGATCAGTTCGTCCCGGTTGTTGCCGGTGGTGTCAAATAGATTGTTGGCGTTGCGGTCCCAGTAGACCGAGGTGACGCCGTTGGTCACGGTGGTGAAGTAGCTGGCACGGTGAAGTTGCAGCTTGTCGATGCCGGTCTGGAAGTCGGTGATCCGGGCGTAGTCGGCCGCGCCGAGGTTGCCGTTACTGCCGTCGTTGTAGAACACGCCGCGGGCGTCGCCGAGCACGAAGATGTCGGCTCCCAGGCCGCCGGTGAGCACATCCATCTGCCGCCGTCCAAGGGCGGCGGCGCTGGTGCCGCTGGCCAGCACGCCGCTGAGTTTGTCGTTGCCGCTGCCACCAGTGATGACATCGTTGGCGGTGGTTCCCCACAGAATCTGACCCGGGGTGGTGACAGGTGCTGTTGAGGTGTCTTGGAGGGTGGCCGCGACAGTGCCAACTTTGGTCGTGCGTGTTGAATCACTAAACAGGTTGAAGGTCAGCGTCTCAATGCCTTCTGTGGTGAGATCTAAGGAAATGGCTATGTTGAGGTTGGCTTTGCCTGCCGCATCGGTTGACACGCTGCCTACAAGTGTGGACAGATTTGAGAAGTCGCCAGTGCTGATGCCGCTACCAGCAATCTGCCAGTAGAGAGGCGTGCCTTGAGCCACATTCGTTGTGGCAAGGTTGATGGTGAAGTTTTGCCCTTCAGCAATGCTGCTCGCACTGGCGGCAATGTTGTATGTGGGTGTTGCAGTTGCAGGGCCAGCCGTCGCTTGAATCCCCCATGCAAAGGGGTCTGCAGTGCCGGAATAATGTGGAGTCACGAGATCGCCAGCCTGGACTCCACCCGCGAGCAATAAACCGCTGACATGGGGTGCGGCCATAGACGTACCGCTCAGGTTAGTCAGTTGACCATTTTTGTAGTATGACAGCACCCCCACACCGGGAGCGGCGAAATCCACATTGTCCACGGTGTCAAGACTATTGACAAGATCCCAGTTGGAGAACGAGGCCATCTTGTAGGTGCTGTCGACCGCAGATATGGTGTAGACATTTGGATGGTTGCCGGCTGATGCAGGCGAAAAGCCATCGGCGTCTTGTCCACTGTTGCCTGCAGCAACAACAAATCTTATGCCTTGATCGGCTGCATTTCGGATGGCGGTGTCAATTGAAGGGTTGTAGCCCCCGCCCAGGCTCATATTCACAACAACTTTGCTCTTGTCGAGCTGGTTGGTGTTGATTACGAACGTTGCGTAATTGATTGCCTCAATGATTGAGGAGCTTGACGCGCCACCACCGGCGCTGTCAAACACTTTCAAGGAAACCACCTGGGCCCCGGGAGCAACCCCCACCACGCCCACGCCGTTGGCGAGGGCGGCGATCGTGCCTGCAACGTGGGTGCCATGGCCGTTGCCATCAGTAAATGGTGTTTCACCACTCACCCAGCTGCGATGCCAGCCGCCGGCAAGATTTAGGTCGCCTGTGGTGTTGAGCACGCCTGAGTCAATGACAAAGGCATAAGTGCCGGCTGCAAAATTGCCCTGTTGAGAGATGTCGGCTCCTTGCCATACGGCTTGCACGCCCCATGGCAGTATTTCACCGCTACTGGCTGTTCTGCTGCCGTAGTTGTTTAGAGCTGCAGGGCTGGTTGCCAGCGGTTGCGAGTTCCATTCGCCTGAGCTGGAGCCAGGGATGGGAGGCTCTAGGTAAAGGACGGTGTCCGCTTCGACGCTCTTGACTCCACCCAGGCGCCGGAGGCGTAGCGCCTCTCGCTCGGTGATGTCGACGACGAAGCCATTGAGTTGATCAAAGATCAGACTTGGCCTCGCTTCAGAATCGAGGCTTTTGAGAAGGCCTTGTGCTCGTGCCTCAATCTTTCCCTGCCCAGGGGCATCCTCCTCGAAAAAGACAATGAAAGGCGACCTTGCTGCAGTCGTTTCACTGTCACCTGCGACTGTTGGATTGGATGCTTGAGCAAGAGTGGCCTCGCTCCGGCCGCTCAGGCCTTCTTGGCCCCACGGCCACAGGAAGGGTTCGGTGGTCATGATGAGCGGCCTACTCTTGTATCCCAGGGTAACCCTCCATTCAGCGCTTCTTCCACATGGCGCTTCAGGGTGCTGGTCGGAACAGGGCCGCTCAGATGCTGCCAGGGAAGGCATGTGTCCAAGCTCCAATTGGCATGAACCACCTGCTCCCACGGTGGTGGGTTCGGCAGCAGTGTGGTCGTGGTCTGGGGTGTATCAGACCCAGAAGACTCGGAAGTGTCGCGTGCTAAGGCAGCTCGATAGGCCCTTTTCCAGCCTCCCAGGCTCTCGTGGCTACCGCGGGCTGCAGCAATCACCGGGGCCAGGCGGCGGTCGCTGCGGGAGAGCAGGGCCTGAATCACGCTCCAGCCGTAGCTTTCCGGGCGGAGCTCGATGCCCTTGGGCTTCAGCCGCTTGGATAGCAGCTTGAGGCGCTTGTCGGCCTCCGGGCGTACCCCTTCCCATTGGAACGGTGTGTGGGCTTTGGGCACGAAGGTGCTGACTCCCAAGCTCAGGCGCAGGCCCGGGGTGGCCTTCTTGAGCGCTAGCAGCAGCTCGGCGGTGGCTTCCACATCGGCCTCCTCTTCGCTGGGCAGGCCCACCATGCCGTAGAGCTTCAGGCCTGTAAGCCCGCCCTCCTTGGCGTAGCGGGCGGCGGCATAGATCTCCTCGGTGGCCAACTTCTTGTTCACCACTTGGCGCATCCGCTCGCTGCCGCTCTCAATCGCGATCGTGAGGGATTTGCTGCCCCGTTTGGCCAGAATGCGGCCAAGTTCGGGGGTCACGGTGGCGGCCCGCACCGAACTGACGCTCACCCGGGTGTTGTCAAAGCGGTCCTGATCCAGCCAGGCCAGCAGGTCAGCGAACTGGGGGTGTTGGGTCACCGAAGCCCCGAGCAGCCCCAGGCGCTGGGTGGCGGTGAGACCCTTTTCCACCGCGGGAATCAGGCCGTCATCCAGCGATGGGGTGCGGAAGGGCAGGGTGAGGTAACTGGCCAGGCAGAAGCGGCACAGCTCCGGGCAGCTGCGCACCACTTCCACCATGTGGATTGAGGGCCAGGCGGCCTCGGGCGTGATCACGGTGGAGTGGCTGAGGGTGTTGCCCCGCCAGGTCTGCTTGGCCACGGTGGCCGGGATGCCGGCTTCGATGGGCTCCACGGCGAGCAGGTCGC
>JBEEKG010000064.1:0-6611 GCA_041168785.1 Cyanobacteriota bacterium | reverse complement strand
TGGCCAAGCGCCTCGGCTCCAAGACCCCCCTCAACAACGCCCGCGCTGCGATGGAGGCCCTGTCCGCCCTGCGCACCCACAAGGAGACCGCCAAGGAGCGGGGCATCTCCCTTGAGCAGATCTACTCCTGAGGCCTCGCCATGAGCATCAATCTCCAGTCGCTGAAACCCAACGCCGGCGCCCGTCGCCGCAAGCTCCGCAAGGGCCGCGGCATCGCCGCCGGCCAGGGCGCCAGCTGCGGTTTCGGCATGCGCGGCCAGAAGTCCCGCTCCGGTCGTCCCACCCGGCCGGGCTTCGAGGGCGGCCAGATGCCCCTCTACCGGCGCATCCCCAAGCTCAAGCACTTTGAGCTGGTCAACCAGAAGGAATTCACGATCATCAACGTGGCCAAGCTGGCCGACTGCAAAGCCGGCAGCACCGTGAGTCTCGATTCCCTGGTCAAGGACGGTCTGGTCACAAGTCCCAAGCACCCCCTGAAGGTGCTGGGCAATGGCGACCTCAAGGTCAAGCTCACCGTGCAGGCTGCCGCCTTCACCGCCAGCGCCCGCACCAAGATCGAAGCTGCCGGTGGCAGCTGCGAAGTCATCTGATCCCCTTGGGGCCCTCCGCCCTAAGGTCTGAGCCGTCCAGCGGATTCGGGGATCGTTCCCAGAGTCCGGCGGGCGGTTTTTTTATGCCCACCACACGCCGCCATGCTTGTTAGCCGGGGTCGCAACCCCAGTGCTGGGGAAATTCTCAGCCAACTGATCCAGTCGAAGGGCCTGCGCGACCGGGTACTCACCACCCTCGGCCTGCTGCTGCTGGTGCGGCTTGGCATCTACATCCCAATGCCGGGCATCGACCGGGTGGCCTTCCAGGAGTTCCTCTCCCGCGGAGGCCAGCTGATCGGCTTCCTCGACATTTTCACCGGGGGCGGCCTCTCCACCCTGGGCATTTTCGCCCTGGGGATCCTGCCGTTCATCAACGCTTCGATCATCATCCAGCTGCTCACCGCAGCCCTTCCCCAGCTGGAAGACCTCCAGAAGAACGAGGGCGAAGCCGGCCGCCGCAAAATCGCCCAGATCACCCGCTATGTCGCCTTGGGCTGGGGCATCCTTCAGAGCCTGGTGTTTGCTCTGATCTTGCGGCAATACGCCACCGAAGGTCTCTCCGAACCGGTCTTCGTGATCCAGACGGCCCTGGCCCTGGTCACAGGCTCCATGGTGGTCATGTGGATCAGCGAGGTGATCACCGAGCGGGGCATCGGCCAAGGGGCCTCCCTGGTGATCTTCGTGAACATCGTGGCCACCCTGCCCAAAGCGCTGGGCTCCACGATCGAGCTGGCCCAGAGTGGAGACCGCAGCACCGTCGGCGGCATCGTGGTGCTGGTGCTGGTCTTCCTGCTGACGATCGTGGGGATCATCTTCGTGCAGGAGGGCAACCGCCGCATCCCGATTGTGAGTGCCAAGCGCCAGGTGGGCGGGGCGGGCATGCTCTCCGCTCGCCAGAGCTACCTGCCGCTCAAGCTCAATGCCGGCGGCGTGATGCCGATCATCTTCGCCTCGGCCGTGGTGTTCCTGCCGCTCACCATCGCCAACCTCACCCGCAGCCCCTGGCTGATCCAGCTGGCGGGCTACCTCAACCCCAACAGCAGCACGCCCTGGCTGTACGCCCTGGTGTTCTTTGCCCTGATCTGCGGCTTCGGCTTCTTCTACGCCTCGCTCACCGTCAATCCGGTGGACATCGCCACCAATCTCAAGCGGAGTGGCGTGGCGATCCCCGGAGTGCGACCGGGCTCTGCTACGGCGAGTTACCTCAGTGGCGTGCAAAACAGGCTCACCCTGCTTGGTGGGGTCTTTCTCGGCGCCGTGGCGATCATCCCCTCCGCCGTGGAGGGCGCCACCCAGGTGCGCACCTTCCAAGGCCTGGGGGCCACCTCCCTGCTGATTCTGGTGGGCGTTGCGATCGACACCGCCAAGCAGGTGCAGACCTACGTGATCTCCCAGCGCTACGAAGGCATGGTGAGGCAGTGATGCGCCACGCACTGGTCCTCGTCCCTCCGTCTCCATCCCCGCTTCCTCTCCAGCCATGAAGCAACGTCTCCTGTTCCTCGGCCCCCCCGGAGCCGGCAAGGGCACCCAGGCCCAGCAACTGGCCGCAGGCCACAACCTGCTTCACCTCTCCACCGGCGATCTCCTGCGGGCTGAAGTGGCCGCCGGCAGCGCCCTCGGCCAGGAAGCCGAAGCGGTGATGGCCCGCGGGGAACTGGTGAGCGACGCCCTGGTGCTGGCAATCGTGCGCAGCCGCCTGGAGGCGCAAGCGGCCAGTGGCGGCGGCGGCTGGCTGCTCGACGGCTTCCCGCGCAACCGGGCCCAGGCCGAAGCCCTGGGAGCCCTGCTGGACGAGTTGCAGCAACCGATTGAACTGGTGGTGCTGATGGAGCTCGATGACGCTGTGCTGATCCAGCGCCTGCTGGCCCGGGGCCGCGCCGACGACAACGAAGCTGTCATCCGCCACCGCCTGGAGGTCTATCGCGAGCAGACGGCCCCCCTGATCCGGTACTACGAGGAGAGGGGGCTGCTCCAGGCCGTGGAGGCCAACGGCCTGGTGGATGAGATCGCCGAGCGCATCACCCACCTGCTGGGCTGACTCCCAGGGGGCGTTGACCTGTGTGGTAGGTTGTCGGTTTGCAAATTCGGAGAGCACAACGCCCATGAAGGTGCGTGCCTCAGTCAAGAAGATGTGCGACAAGTGCCGGGTGATCCGTCGCCACGGCCGGGTGATGGTGATCTGCACCAATCCCAAGCACAAGCAGCGTCAGGGCTGACCAGCCCCGGCCAGCCCCGCCTGGGGGCCAGCTGCTCAACACTTCATTCCCGCTCCGCCTCGGCGGGGCCTCCTGCCCCCTCATCGATTTCCCACGTGGCTCGGATTGCCGGCGTTGATATCCCTCGCGAAAAGCGCGTTGAGATCGCCCTCACCTATGTGTATGGCATCGGTCTCACCCGTGCCCAGAAAATCCTGGCCAAGTCCGGGGTCAACCCGGACATCCGGGTGAAGGACCTGAGCGACGCCGACGTCCAGAAGCTGCGGGGCGCCGCCGAGAGCTTCACACTCGAAGGCGACCTGCGCCGCCAGGAGGGCATGGCCCTCAAGCGCCTCCAGGACATCGGCTGCCTCCGCGGCCGGCGTCACCGCATGGGCCTGCCCGTGCGTGGCCAGCGCACCCGCACCAACGCCCGCACCCGTCGGGGTGCCCGTAAAACCGTGGCCGGCAAGAAGAAGTAAGGCGTTTCGCCCCCTTCTCCCTGCCCCTCGCCCTGCCGCCAACCGCTGTTCAGGTTCTGCCCTTCCGGTCAGTTCACCCGTTCGAGCCACCGGCGTCACCAGAGCGACCCCCCTTCACGTTCTCTGATCACCTCCTGCACCAGCAGGCCTTTCCGCCATGGCAAAGCCAGCCAAGAAATCCGGCGCCAAGAAGACGAAGCGCAACGTGCCCAACGGCGTGGCGCACATCCAGAGCACCTTCAACAACACCATCGTGTCGATCACCGACACGGCCGGTGAGGTGATCTCCTGGAGCTCCGCCGGCGCCAGCGGCTTCAAGGGAGCCCGCAAGGGAACGCCCTTCGCCGCCCAGACCGCCGCCGAGGCCGCCGCCCGCCGTGCCCTTGAGCAGGGCATGCGCCAGATCGAAGTGCTGGTGCGTGGCCCCGGCTCCGGCCGCGAAACCGCCATCCGCGCCCTGCAGGTCGCCGGCCTGGAAATCACCCTGATCCGCGACGTGACGCCGCTGCCTCACAACGGCTGCCGTCGCTCCAAGCGCCGTCGCGTCTGACCCGTCGTCTCGTGCTTGCCCCCGGGGCTTCCTTCACCCTTTCGACCCTTCAGACCGTGCTGCACTACCAAATTGATCGGATTGAGCACCAGGTCGCCGAAGACCGGTCCCAGACCGGCACCTTCCTGATCGGCCCGCTCGATCGCGGCCAGGCCACCACCCTGGGCAACGCCCTGCGGCGCGTCCTGATCGGCAGCCTGGAAGGCAGCGCCATCACCGCCGTGCGGATTTCCGGTGTCAACCACGAATACGCCACCGTGCCCGGTGTGCGTGAAGACGTTCTCGACATCCTGCTGAACTGCAAGCAGATCTCCGTCAACAGCCGCAATCGGGAGCTGGAAATCGGCCGCCTGGTGGTCAACGGTCCCGCCACCGTCACCGCCGCCGACCTGCAGTTCTCCTCCCAGGTGCAGGTGATCGACGGCGACCGGCTGATCGCCACCGTGGCCGAGGGCCACAACCTGGAGATGGAAGTGCACGTGGAGCGCGGCGTGGGCTATCGCCCCGTCGATCGCCACAGCGAAGACACCAGTGCCATCGACCTGCTCCAGATCGATGCGGTGTTCAAGCCCGTGCGCCGGGTCAACTACACGGTGGATGAGACCGCCGTGGGTGAGGGCGGCTCCGCCCGCGAAAGGCTCCGCCTGGAAATCGAAACCAATGGCAGCGTCACCCCCGATGACGCCATGGCCCAGGCAGCCAATCAGCTGATCGCCCTGTTCCAGCCCCTGGCCAGCCTCACCATGGTGGAAGAGCCTGGCCTGGAGCCGGAGCCCTCCGCCGAAGCGCAGATTCCCCTCGAGGAGCTCAACCTCTCCGTGCGGGCCTACAACTGCCTGAAGCGCGCCCAGGTCAACTCCGTGTCCGACCTGATGGGCTTCAGCTACGAAGATCTCCTCGAGATCAAGAACTTCGGCTCCAAGTCAGCCGATGAGGTGATCGAAGCGCTGGAGCGCATCGGCATCACCCTGCCCCAGAGCCGCACCAGCGCCTGACCGGCGGCCCCGTTTCCCGACACGCCATCTCACCAGCCCCAGTCCCATGCGACACCAGTGCCGAGTCCCCATGTTGGGACGCCCCGCCGACCAACGCAAAGCCATGCTGCGTGGTCTCACCACCCAGTTGATTCGCGAAGGCCGGGTCACCACCACCAAGGCCCGGGCCAAGGCCCTCCGCGATGAGGCCGAGCGCATGATCAGCCTCGCCAAGGACGGCAGCCTGGCGGCCCGTCGCCGCGCCATCGGCTACATCTACGACAAGCAGTTGGTCCACGCCCTGTTTGACAAGGCTCAGGAACGCTATGGCGAGCGCCAAGGCGGCTACACCCGGATCATCCGCACCGTGCCCCGCCGGGGCGACAATGCCGAAATGGCCATCATCGAGCTGGTCTGAGCCCCCCCCAGGGCTCGATGTCGGCGCCGCGGTGGAGAGCTTCCACCGCGGTTTTTTAATGGACCCTGCCCTTCCCCCCAACCGTTCCCTGCGCCGCATCGCCCTCTGCTTCCAGTACGACGGCAGTGCCTTCTGCGGCTGGCAACGCCAGCGCAATGCCCCCAGCGTGCAGGAGACCCTGGAGAAGGCGATCGCCGGCCTGGAGCCCCATGGACCCGGTCGCACCATGGCAGCCGGGCGCACCGACACCGGGGTGCACGCCGCGGCCCAGGTGGTGCACTTCGACAGCGCCGGACCCATCCCACCGGAACGCTGGCCCAAGGCCCTGAACGGACGGTTGCCCTCCTCGATTCGGATCCGGGCAGCCGCAGCGGTGCCCGACACCTGGCACGCCTGCTTCAGCGCCACCTACCGGCGCTACCGCTACACGATCCTCAACGCCCGCACTCCCAACCTATTCCTCGCTCCCTGGAGCTGGCATCGCTACCAACAACGGCTCGACGACCAGGCCATGGGCCAGGCACTCGAAGCCATGCTGGGGGAGCACGATTTCTCGGCCTTCCAGCGGGCCGGCAGCCGCCGGGCCCATGGACGCACGACCCTGCAGGAGGTGAGCCTGGAGCGTCAGGGCGATCTGATCACGGTGGAGCTGCAGGCCAGCGGCTTCCTCTACGGCATGGTGCGCCTGGTGATGGGCCAGCTGGTGGCGGTGGGCGAGGGCCGGCTCAGCGGCGACGCCTTCGATCGTCGCTGGCGGGAGTGCCGCAGGGTGGAGGTGAAGGAGGCCGCGCCGCCCCAGGGCCTGTGCCTGTTGCGGGTGGGCTATCCCACAGAAGTCTTCCCCAGACCGGCCTGGTATGATTGCCAACCGCGGTTTCAGCTCGAGACCTCCGATTCACCGGATCTCCAACCTGCTTCAGCCGTCCAGTCCGCCCAACCCGCGCCGCTGCCATCCGGGGGCGCGCAGGCCAAGCGGTAAGGTCACTGAAACCGGGCGTTGGGTTTCCAACGACCAGCTGTCCTGCCCCAACTTCCGGCCTGCCGGTGCCTGATCAGGCGACATGAACAAGACCCCCCTGCCCTCGATTGATTCCCTTGACCGCCAGTGGTATCTGGTGGACGCGGAGAATCAGACCCTCGGTCGCCTGGCAAGCGAAGTGGCCCAGGTGCTGCGCGGCAAAAACAAGCCCTGCTACACCCCCCACCTCGACACCGGTGATTTCGTTGTCATCATCAACGCCGACAAGGTGCGGGTGAGCGGCAACAAGGACACACAAAAGGTGTATCGCCGTCACTCCGGTCGCCCCGGCGGCATGAAGACCGAAACCTTCGAGCACCTGCAGGCCCGCCTGCCCGAGCGCATTGTGGAAAAGGCCATCAAAGGCATGCTTCCCCACAACGC
>JBEEKG010000063.1:0-11081 GCA_041168785.1 Cyanobacteriota bacterium | reverse complement strand
CGCCGTCACTCAACGATTGGCTACCTCAGTCCAATCGACTACGAACAGCAGTTCATCAACACCCGTAAACTCACCACCGCGAGGCCCTGATCACTGTCCACCGAATCGGGGTAACTCCAATGCTCATCAAGTCGCCCTGGACGGTTGAGGGTGCTGTACGGCTGCCACTCATCGAGCCGCAGGTAGCGATCCAGCGTGTTGCGGGACATCCCCAGCTCCGCCGCAATCCGCCGCCTGCTCCAACCGCGCTCTAGCTGCTGGCGCATCACCAGCACCTCCTCCGGCGTCTGCATCGCACCTTCCAGGTCGATCAAACCCCGTGATGCATGGCCCTGCCCACTCAAGGCAACGCCAAAGCCCACACCCGCCGTTGATGGAACTGCCTTAGCCCGCTCCGGCGCGAGCGGAACAATGACAACCCCAGGTGAATTGCTCGATGAATCGTCTGCCAAGTGGCTCAGTTTTCGTGTCGCCTCTGGCTCAGTTTTCGATGTCGCCTGAAAGCCGCTTGGCGCACCTCACGCTGCGACACCGACACGGTGCTGATCTCGAGTCGCCAGGCAGCAGCGAGGACTGAAATGCGTTCCCGGAGCTAGCGCTGGTGCCATTGATGCCCGCGGTTGTGCCATTGGTTGCGCGGCCCAGTCGCCATCTGCGCTGGCGGAGCGGGCCCGCCCAATCAGGCTGGCGGGCATCACTTTCAGCCAACACCATGCTCCGCATCCACGGCGACACAGGCAGCCTGCTGGCAGCCCTTGCTGCCCACTGGCTCGACCAGCAACTGCAGATCCCTCCGCCGCACAAGCCGCAGGTTCGGCCGATCCGCCGCCTGCCAGGGCCGCTGCGCTGAACGGCCCTGGCTGCAATAGATCAATAGGGCCTCAGCCCCCGCCCACCAGCTGCTGGCGCAGCGCCTCAAGCGCTTTCTTCTGGGCCCGCTGCACGGACATGGCGCTGATTTGCAGCTGCTCTGCCGCCTGCCGGAGCGAGAGGCCCTCAAGGATGGTCAGCCTTAGGGCCGTGGCTTGAGCTGCAGGCAACTGATCTACTAGCTGCTCCAGCGCCAGATCATCAGCGGGGCCGGCTGCTTCTTGCTCTGGGCTGGCCAACTGATCGAGCAGGCACGGCTCGCCAGCGGTGTGGCCCACCACCGTCACCAGATCACAATGGCCGCGTGCCTTGATGCGCAGCACGCAGAAACCGCTCTCGGCGCTGTGGAAGGTGACGCGCTCGATCGAGCCCGCCAGCACTTCAGTGGGCTGGGCTGTGGTCTCCGGCATCCCGGAGAACTGGCCAGCGACCGGCTTGTTCATGTCCACACGGGGCGCCATGGGGGCATGGTCCCTGTCTTCCATGCCACCTCATTCGTCCAGCCCCAAGGCGTTGCAGGTCATACGCAGAAGAGGATTTTGCAAGCCCACATCAATGCAGCGGTGAGTTGAGATTGACAACTCAATTACAGGAAATCAGCCTAGATGACGGTGCCATGGTCAATGGTTGTGTTCTTCTCGATCACCACAATGCCACTGCGGATCGTGAACCCCAGTGGCGTGCGATCGGCCTCCTGCACACGATCTTTGTTGATCACCTGAACGTTGCAGCCGATTCTCACGTTCTTGTCCAAGATCGCGTTGGAAACCGTGGAACCTTTGCCGATCCCCAGAGGTACGCCTCCACGGGCACGCACGACAGCACGCTCGCGTTCCGACTCAAAACTGTCGGCGCCCATCACTAGAGTGTCTTTCAGCACGACCCCCTCCTCGACTCGTAATCGCAACCCAAGAACGCAGTGATCGACCACACAACGGTCGAGTCGACATCCTTCACTCAGGATCGAACGTCGAATCTGGGCGTCGTGGATCTGGCTGGGCGGCAGGTAGCGGGCGCGTGAGTAGATCGGCGCTTTCTTATCATCAAAGCTGAAGGCGGGCTGCTCATCGGCTAGGGCAAGGTTCGCGTCATAGAACGCCTTGATCGTGCCGATGTCTTCCCAGTAGCCATCAAACAGGTGGCTCTGCAAGCGCAGGCCGGTGCTCAAGGCAGCTGGAATGATGTCCTTGCCGAAATCGGTGGCATCAGGGTGGCTGTTGAGCAGCTGAAACAGCGTTTCCCGTTCAAACACATAAATCCCCATCGAAGCCAGAAACGGCCGCCGCAGGGCTTCGTCTGGGTCCAGTCCCAAAGCGCCGGTGTCGACGCGCATGGCCTCGAGAGCCTCCCCACTGGGTTTTTCCCGGAACTCCCGGATCTGCCCATTGGCATCGGTGCGCATCAGCCCGAAGCCTTTCGCCGTTGCCGCATCCACCGGCAGGGCCGCCACCGTTAGGGCCGCACCGCTCACGCGGTGGGCCTCGATGAAGGCTTGGTAATCCATGCGGTAGAGCTGATCACCTGAAAGGATCAGCAACTGATCCACATCCCACGCCTCGATCAACTCGCGGTACTGGCGCACAGCATCCGCCGTGCCCTGAAACCAGCTTGGACTGTCGGGGGTCTGCTGGGCCGCCAGCACCTCGACAAAGCCGCCGTTGAAGGCTGAGGAGAGGTTGTAGGTGAGGCTGATGTGGCGGTTGAGCGATTGGCTATTGAATTGCGTGAGCGCGTAGATCTTGCCGATCCCGGAATTGATGCAGTTGCTGATCGGGATGTCGATCAGGCGGTAATTGCCGCCAAGAGGAACTGCAGGCTTGGCACGGGTGAAAGTCAAGGGCTGCAGGCGTGTGCCGGCGCCGCCGCCAAGGATGATGGCCAGTACACGCTTCATGCGGTGAGTTCCCGCTTGAGCTGGAAGTAGAGGTGGTTGGGATCCTTGTAATGCCTTGGCAGGCATTGATGCAGCTTCTCGAGGCGATGCCAGCAAACGCTCCGCTGGATCTGCTCGATGGTTCGTTCCTCTCGGATCAGGATGCGCAAGGCCTTGCAGTACACCGGAAAACTGGCTTCGAGTTCGCCGATGGTGAGGGCGGCGGTGAAGGTTGCCTGGCTCATAGCAGCAACGTTTCGAACGCTCAAAATCTTCGAGCAGCAGCCCGGTTGAGGGAAACCCCCTCTTGGGGGCAATTCACCCTCAGACTTCCTGGGTTGCTGTGAAGGCATAGCGGGTTTGGAGCCTCGTGCTCGCGCCGGGGCGCAGCTCGAGTTTGCGGTCGCCACTTAGCAGGGCCTGGCGCGGTGCGCTCCAGGGTTCGATGCACACCATCGCCCGCGGTGGCTCCGTCCAAAGCACCACCAGATCAAGGGGGTGGCTCAGCTGCAGTTCGAGGCTGGTGCCGGCGGCCTCGTCCACCAGCCGCACTGCCCCCTTGGGCCGTACCAGCAGGTCGATGCCATCGGCCAGCCTCTCCATCTGCTCCTCCGTGGAGGCGTCCTCCATGGTGAGGTGGTTGAGGCACTGGGCTGGCAACCCCTCAAAGCGCACGCTCTCCAGGCTGGAGAGGTTGAAGTAGGGGTGCAACCCGAAGCTGAAGGGCATCGTGTCGCTGCCGCGGTTTTCCACGATGGTGGTGATCTCCAGCGCCCCAGGTGCCAGCCGCACCTCCATGGTGAGCAGGAAGCTGAATGGGTAGGACTTCAACGTCTCCTGGGTGTCGGCCAACTGCAGCTGCACGCCACCTCCATCCGCCAGGGGCTCCAGGCGCCAGGGCAGCTGGCGCGCAAAGCCGTGCTGGCCGAGGTTGAACACACCCTGGGGCAGAGGTAGCTGGTTGTCTGGCAGGCCTCCGGTGATCGGGAAGAGCACCGGAAAGCCCCCCCGCACCGATTGGGCTGGGTCTAGGAAGCGCTCGAGATCGAGGTAAACAACTTCGTGGCCAGCGCAACGCCAGCCGCTGATAAGCCCCCCGCGTTCGGGCACGACCCGCAGCAAATCACCGCTGACGGGATTGCTGAATTCCCAGTGGGGATAGGGCGTTTCCCGTTGAATGAGGGTCATGAAAGGAAGGGCCTACCGGGCCGACATCTTCGCCAATCTGCTGCAACGGACCTGGAAGGGATGCCCCCAATCGGGAACAGTGGCGCCGCTCAGATCTGAACCATGCCGCAGCGCATTCCCTTCAGAACGGCCTGCAGCCGGTTGTGCACGTTGAGGGTTTGCAGTAGCCGCTTGGTGTAGGTGTGAGCGGTTTCATCACTCACCACAAGACGCTTGGCGATCTCCCGGTCGCTCAGGCCACTGGCGAGCAGGTCGAGAACTTCATACTCGCGGGGGGTGAGCCTGGGACAGCTCAGGTAGGGCAGGATGCCCGTCCGCAGGGAGGGGCTGCGGTAGGAGTGGCCTCCCAGCACCGACATCACCGCGGCCTGCAGGGGTTGCTGATCTTCCACAAAGTCCGCTTCGGCCACAACAGCTTCCAACCAGGGTGCATCGATGCATTCGGCCGGAATCGCATCCCCAAGGGCCAGGACCACGGCATGGAGCTTTGGGTGCTGCTTGCGGGCCTGGCAGACCAGATCGAAACCGTTACCTGACTCCAGGTAGTCGGTGCAGACGAGGAGTACATAAGGATCTTCGGCTTCAGCGGCCAGATAATCCAGGCATGTTTCCTGATCGGTTGCGGCGCAGGTGATCCGTGAATATCCGCCAAAACTCCTGCAAAGCGAGCGCAGCAGAAATCTCCCCTTGGCAGCTACGGCGACCCTGCCTGGAATCTCAATCGATTCCAGACCTTCCTCATAGTTCTTCCCCTTGTTGGCAGTGGCCAGGAAGGGCGTGAGATCCATGCTCCGGCGGTTGCCTCTGGCTGGGAAGCGAAATTAGCCAAAAGCAACCTTAGTAGTGGAGATGCTTGCTATCGAACCGATCGCGGTTCAGTCGTCGTAGACGCGGCAGTTGACGTCGGAGGGGTTGAGTTCGCAGAACACCTCGAAGGGAGAGGGGGCCTCGGCCTCCTCGGGGTGGCGCTGCTGGAACGCCTCCAATTCCTTCATGTGCTGCTCGATCTTGCTGGCGGTCGCTTTCTCACCTTTGTCCTGGGCCTCGGTGAGGGCGGAACGATAGGCCTGCAGCTGGTCTCCAATGGTGGCCATGGCACATAGACCCAGGAGGGGCTCAATGGGTGCGGTGAATGTAACCCTGCCGGATCATTGGATGGGACCTCTAAACATGCGATCTTTCGGCAACTGCAAGCCAGATTCCGTAATTCAGGTATTTCTGCTCATCCTGCTGGGCGCATTGTGTCGATGTCCGTGAATCCGGCATGGTGGTGCGGCCTCTCAGGATGGATTCCATGGCCGATGCTCCCTATCTCGTTGCCCTGGCCTTGGTGGAGTTTGCGGGCAAGCGTGCTCTGCCGCTTACCGGTAAATCCCAGTCAGCCGAAGCTGCAGATGCCGTCGATCCCGGCAATGACGGACGCACCCTGGCTCTGGAACTGCTGCTGCGACTATGGCAGCGCAGCGAGGAGGGCTCTCTGCAACGGGCCGCTAGGGAAGCCAGCCTGCTGCTAGTGGAACTTCCGCTGGAGCTGATGAGCGAACAGTTACCGCTGCTCAAGGCGAACTGGCTCTCTGGTGGTGAGACGTCAGCGTTCCTTAGCAGCCTGGAGGGACTGGCGATCAGGGCTTGGCGGATCACAATCGCGAAATATGAGCCGGTCAGCTTCATTGCCTGGCCCTGATCGTCCTTTGGCCAAATTGCCCCCATTTGGGGACAATTGTTAATCAGGCTCGAATCGTCACCGTTGTGCGTTAGCCAAAGCAGATATATAAAAAGCAACGCCCAACCCTCGAGGATGGATACCTGCCTCTATCACAACGCCAGCAATCAAATGGTGATCCTGCGTTGTATCGGTCCGGAGGCTTTCTTTCAGGAGAAGGTGGTCTTCCCGTTTAAGGACTGGCTATTTAGCTGTCCACCTCAGAGCCGCGTCGACATCTGGTCCCATGGCCTCACGGGCGTCGAGCAACTCGACTCCATCAATGCGGAGGACCTACTGCTTCCAGCCGAACTTGCTGTCCCCGTTGGGGGCTGACTCAGGAGAAGCGCCCTCAGACCTTGCCCGAGACGAGAACCACGGCCAGCAACAAGGCCACCAACACAAGCTCACTCAGCATTGTCTCCATCGGCCTGACCGGATCCCTGTTCAGACCACACTCTCTGCCAACAGCCCTGGCGACGGCGCCCCCCAAGCGGGGGCAAAGCCCCCCGTATGGGGACTGGGCCTGCGGCACCTTGAGCCAGCATGCTGAGCAGCGAACCAGTCCAGGCTGGACCTCCTTGCCCGCCCTGTTGCCATGGCCACCTACAAAGTCACGCTCGTCAACGCCAACGAGGGACTGAACCGCACCATCGATTGCGCCGATGACCAGTCGATCTTTGATGCGGCAGCGGATCAGGATATTGATTTGCCAGTGTCCTGCCGCGCTGGCTCCTGCTCCTCCTGCGCTGGCAAGTTGATCAGTGGAACCGTGAACCAAGAGGATCAGGCCTTCCTCGATGAGGACCAGATGGCGGCTGGTTTCGTGCTCACCTGCGTGGCCTTCCCCACCTCGGATTGCACGATCGAAACCCACGCCGAAGAAGCGCTCTATTGAGGCGCTGCCCAGCCGGCTGACGCCCAAGCGTGAAAGCCTGCGGGTCTCAGCAGCTGGCTGGCTTCAGCCTCACATTGCCGCGTGCGCTGCAATTGGCTGACCACATCCCAACCAGCGCTCACCTGCGGAGCATCCGCCATGGCACCGGCTGGGCTGGGCTGGTTGCCGTCGGACATGGCTGACTCCAGAGCGGAGACAATCACGATGATGCGAGCTGGATCAGGAGCGATCCCCCCGGATGGGGACGATTGCTTTGTCTCAGCCCCAGCCCTGGCGTTGGAGCTACTGGCGCATGGGTTGGGCTAGCAGCGGGCTCTGGTGCCGCCCATGTGCGCGAGCTGATGATCCCGCCCTTCGCGTGATGGGTGCAACAGCGAAATGGAGATCAATCCGGCGTCGGCGCCGCCTCCGGCAGTAGCCCCGCGCTCCGTAGGTACCGCCATAACTGGCCGGGGATCTCGGCCGCCATCAGATCCGTGTTCTGCATCACCTCTGCCGCCGTCCGCGGGCCCGGGATCACCTCAGCCACCACCGGATGGGCCGCGCCAACAGCGAGATCTTGCAGCCGCGGTGGCGGCAGCCTGCAGGGCCTGCTGCATCCTGCCCAGAAAGGCCTTCTGCAGCTCCAGTCTGATGGCAGCCTGCTGGCGGTTTGCCATCCCAAAATGTTGGTAGCAGCTGGTGACGCCATGGGACTTGCCAATGAGGCCTGCCTTCCCTGCCGGGAGGGGGCACCCACCCTCACAGAGCAGGAAATATCCAAGCTGCTGGAGGAGCTACCGGGCTGGGAGGTTGTGGATCACCACCACTTGCGAAAGGCCTGGCATTTCACCGATTTCCGTTCGGCGCTCGACTGGGTCAACCGGGCCGGCGCCATCTGCGAGAGCCAGGGTCATCACGCCGAGTTCGGTCTCGGCTGGGGGCACGCCGAAGCGTTGATCTATACCCACAAAGTGGATGGACTTACCCGCGCCGACGCGGTGCTGGCTGCCCGCTTTGAGGCCATGGATGCGAAAAATCCGTATGGGGCCTTCGTCACCGATCGCTAGCGGTCGGGACGGCTTCGGCGCCGCGTCGCTCTGCGATAGGCCCCGGCGATCGGTACCGATGATCCAGGACCGCTCCTTGGGAAGCTGGCTGAACCGGGCGGAGCTTCTGGGCATGCCGCTCCGCAATATCGGCCACGCCTACTCCCGCTGGTTCGTCGAAGCCGGAGGTCAACCGCTACCCGATCCGGTGCTGCAGGCCGGCAGCGATGGCGACGACACCTGGTTTCACGAACGGGTGCGCCACACCCCTTGATCTCTGGGATGTGGTCTCTGGGGCAGCAGAAAAGGTGTTTTTCCATTGCCGGATCCACGCCGAGCGCTGCCGCGGGGCCAGCCTTGGACACGCCCTGAGCTCTGCCGATGGCTGCGGTGAACATGCCCTTCCCGATCGACCTTGCTGCTTTTCAGCCCCTCAGCCTCGATCCAGACCAGCCTGTCCTCAGCCCAGATCAAAAGACGATCCTGCGGGCCAACATTGAGCTCTGCCGAGACGCAATCATTTTCTTCACGGCCACAGGTGCGGCCCGAGGGGTTGGCGGTCATAGCGGCGGTCCCTATGACACGGTGCCGGAAGTCATGATCCTCGACGCTTTTTTCCGCGGCGCACCGGATCGTTTCCTGCCGGTGTTCTTCGATGAGGCCGGCCACCGCGTGGCCACCCAGTATTTGATCAGCGTGCTGCGGGGGCAGCTGCCGGCCGAGGCGTTGCTGCAGTACCGCGCCGCCCATTCGCGGCTGCCCGGGCATCCGGAACTCGGCCTCACCCCCGGCGTGCAGTTCAGTTCCGGTCGTCTGGGTCACCTTTGGCCGTTTGTGAACGGCGTGGCTCTGGCCCATCCCGGCAGAACCGTGTTTTGCCTCGGCTCCGACGGCGCGCAGCAGGAGGGGGATGACTCCGAGGCGGCCCGCTTTGCCGTGGCCCATGGCCTCAATGTGAAGCTCGTGATCGATGACAACGACGTCACCATTGCCGGCCATCCCTCCCAGTACCAGCCTGGTTACGACCTGGAGCGCACCCTGTCCGGCCATGGCCTGGCCACCCTCAGCGGCGACGGTGAGGATCTCGATGATCTGTACTCCCGCCTCCACTGCGCCGTCGTCAGCGACGGCCCGGTGGCGGTGATCAACAAGCGGCCGATGGCGGTGGGAATCGACGGGCTGGAGGGCTCCACCCATGGCCACGACGTGATCCCGGTGGATCTGGCGATCGCCTACCTGGAAAAGCGCGGTCAGGATGCGGCCGCCACCTATCTCAAGGGCATCATCAAGCCCGTCAATTCCGCAACCTTCTTGGGCTCAGGCCAGCGGCTGGAGGCGAACCGCAATGTGTTCGGCGATGCGGTGGTGGAACTCCTTGTGGCCATGCCGTTGCCGGTTCGCAAGGACAAGGTGCTGGTGGTGGACAGCGATCTTGAGGGCTCGTGCGGCCTGGCCCAGATCCGCAAGGCCTACCCCGAAATCTTCGTCAGTGGCGGCATCATGGAGCGGGCCAACTTCTCGGCGGCGGCAGGTTTCGGCATGGAGGCGGGCCGCCAGGGCATCTTCGCCACCTTCAGCGCCTTTTTGGAGATGCTCATTTCCGAGATCACCATGGCCAGGCTGAACGGTGCCAATGTGCTGGCCCACTTCTCCCATGCCGGTATCGACGACATGGCGGACAACACCTGTCATTTCGGCCTCAACAACCTGTTCGCCGACAACGGTTTAGAAGAAGACCAGAGCACCCGGGTGTACTTCCCGGCCGATGCGGCCCAGATGCGGGCCTGCGTGCAGGCTGTGTTCAGCGATCCCGGGCTGCGCTTCATCTTCTCCACCCGCTCGAAGGTGCCGAACCTGCTTGATTCCGCTGGCAACGACCTGCATGGTGAGGGCTACCGCTTCGAGAGCGGCAAAGACGAGGTGGTGCGTGACGGCACGGCCGGCTATGTGGTGAGCTACGGCGAAAGCCTTTACCGCGCACTTGATGCGGTGGAACGGTTGCAATCCGAGGGGATCGACGTGGGTCTGATCAACAAGGCGACCCTCAATGTGGTGGACGAAGCCATGATCGCCAAAGTGGGACGCTCACCGTTCGTTCTGGTGGTGGAGTCGTTCAACCGGCGTACGGGACTGGGCAGCCGCTACGGCTCCTGGCTGCTGGAACGTGGCTTTACCCCCCGGTATGGCTACCTGGGCACCCACAAGGAGGGCTGCGGTGGGCTATGGGAGCAGTTTCCTCACCAGGGTCTTGATCCAGACGGGATCATCAGCCATGTGAAGGGAATGCTTGCCTGAGCGACTCAGCGGCCTAACTTCCACCTGAGTTGAAGATAGCGACTGCTGGGATTCCTTGCATTGCTGTGGCAGATAGTGATGCAGGCCCCCGCTGGCTGCCAGAGACGCTTAAGGCCAGGGCCATTACCCTTTACTGATCTCTGGCTTTCCTGGCGTATGCCGCAGTCGCCGTCCACTACACCGCTTATGGGCTCAGCACCAGCAGCCCTAGACACCAAAGGAAATCCCACGAGTTATACACAGGCAGCCTGCCCCATTTGGGGACAATCGCCAAAGCGGTGCGCTTGGCGACCGTTATGGCACAAAAGATTCGACATCATGAACCTAACTGCACATGCTAGGGCCATGGGAGTCCATCTCTACCGTAACGATTGTGACAAGATGGTGATCCTGCGCTGTATCGGTCCGAACACTTTCTTCCAGGAAAAGGTTGTTTTCCCGCTGGAAGATTGGCTGTTTGATTGTCCACCAGAGAGCCGGGTTGACATCTGGAGTCATGGTCTCACCGGGGTGGAATTGCTCGATTCAATCTCCGCCGATGACCTGCAGATAGCCGATGAACTCGTTGCTACCCCTGGAAGGCGACTAGCCCAGAAGAATCTCAACGCACCAAGCTGCGAGCTACTGAGAGGACCGTCCGTGTCGCCATTAACCCGGATGCTTGTTCCAAGCTGAAAGCAGGAGTTCGGCCAACCTCCCGACGTGTTTGCCTCTCTGCAATGTCCCCATCCCGGCTCCAGTTCGCATTGCCACTCATCCGGAGCGATCCCCCCGACTGGGAACGATCCCCTCGATTCACCCCCGCCAGGTGGGCAGGCCGCCGCTGACCAGGGTTCCGCGATGACGCCAGAGCGCCTCGGGTGACACCTCAACGCCGTGCTCGGCGGCCAGCTTGGCCGCAGCCTCGGTGGAGGCGGTGGCGCCCAGAGCCTGGGCAAACGCGGTATCGCGCTCCAGCAACTCCTTGAGCTGGTGCAGGGCTGCAGCAGAGGGATTCTCGCTCTCGCGGACCGGCAGATCACAGGTGGTCATGGAACCCCTTCTCAGAGTGATACCAGCCTAGGAACGGCAACTCCGTTCGGACTCAGTTGTATTCACCTGGAATATCCTGCTTGGTCACCGTGACCCGGCCCACCTTCTGGCCCGACAGGCGCAGCAGCTCATCGCCGGAGAACTCATCGCCGAGCTTTCCAGCGATCAGGGCCACGTCGTCTGCGGTGGCAGCGG
>JBEEKG010000062.1:0-23235 GCA_041168785.1 Cyanobacteriota bacterium | reverse complement strand
TGGTTGGCATCTGGTTCACCGCACTTGGCGTGAGCACGATGGCCTTCAACCTCAACGGTTTCAACTTCAACCAGTCGATCCTCGACGGCCAAGGCCGTGTGGTGAACACCTGGGCAGACGTCCTGAACCGCGCTGGTCTGGGTATGGAAGTGATGCACGAGCGCAACGCTCACAACTTCCCGCTTGACCTTGCAGCTGCTACTGCCACCCCCGTGGCACTGACAGCACCTGCAATCGGTTGATAGTCAACAGCCCAGCTACGGCTGGGTAACAACGGAATCCCAAAAGCTCCCTTGCATAAGGGGGCTTTTTTGTTGCCTGAGTGGTTGGGCTTGGTGGGGCTTGGCGCAAGGAAGTTATGCACCTGCCGGACTGCAGTCGGCGCTCTTCTGAGCCAACCTCAGCCGCTGCAGCCAGGCCGGCAGCTGATCACGCCACTGCTCCATCGCCAGCACCGCCAGCAGCAGCAGGACCAGGGGGATGCCGATGGCCAGAACAAGCTCGCGGAGCATCGGCATCCCTCCTCTGACTGAACCGTATCCAGCCCCAAGCTCCGCGCGCGGCTCGGGTGCTTTGGGTGGACGCGGATTGTCCTCGATTTCGACCAGCAGTTGGTGCTGCTGCCGGGGTGGTGTAGATCTGGTAGGGCTGAGTCCGGGGTAGTTGCTCTGCTGCTTGATGAGGTCCTCCAGCTGCAGCTGCGCAGATCCATGGCCCCATCTCCCTCTCCAGGCCCCGCAAAGTTCTCCCACCTCAATGCCGCCGGCGAGGTGCATATGGTGGAGGTGGGCGAGCGGCCGGCCAGTCGCCGCGAGGCCACTGCTGAGGGCTTCATCCAGATGGCCCCCGAAGTGCTGGCCCTGGTGCTGGAGGGCCGGGCGCCCAAGGGGGATGTGCTGGCGGTGGCGCGGGTGGCGGCGATCCAGGCGGCCAAGCGCACCTGGGAGCTGATTCCCCTCTGCCATCCGATCGCCCTCAGCGGCGTGGGCGTGGAGCTGGAGCCGGTTGCCGATGGCAGCGGCTTGCGGCTGCTAGCCACCGCCCGCACCACCGGTCCCACCGGAGTGGAGATGGAGGCCCTCACCGCCGTGCAGGTTGGCCTGCTCACCCTTTACGACATGCTCAAAAGTGCTGACCCCGCCATGACCATCGGCCCGGTGCGGCTGTTGGAGAAGACGGGGGGACGCCATGGCCCCTGGCGCCATCCTGCAGCCAGCCACCCCTGTGCCTGAGGGTCCCATGGCCGGCCCCGCTCTATCGCCCGAACCGTTCCCCGTCGAAGGTCTGCCCCTCGAGCAGGCCCGGGCCCAGATCATGGAGGCGCTGCAGCCCCTGGGGCGCAGCGAGGCGTTGCCGCTGGCGGCCTGCCGCGGACGGATCACGGCGGCCGCGGTGCAGGCATCGGCGGCGGTGCCGGGCTTCCGCGCCTCGATCATGGACGGCTACGCCATTGCCGGGGAGGCGCCGCCCGAACCCGGCCAGCGCTGGCAGCGGGTGGGGTACTCGGCTGCCGGGGCGCCCTATGCCGGGGTGCTCCAGCCGGGTGAGGCGGTGCGCATCCTCACCGGTGCCGTGGTGCCCGCCGGCAGCGGTCGGATACTGCCCCAGGAGCTGGTGCGGCCGCTGGAGCTGCCCGAAGGCCCCGGCCTGGAGTTGGTGCGTCCGGCTGGCCCCAACCCCTGGATCCGCGGGCCAGATGAGGAGGCTGCGGTCGGGCAGGAGTTGGTGGCGGCGGGTTGCCGGCTGGGGGCCGCCGAGCTGGGCAGGCTGGCCAGCTGCGGCGTGGAGCAGCTGCTGGTGGCCGTTCGGCCGCGGCTGGGGCTGTTGATCAGTGGCGATGAACTGCGGCCCCCCGGCGCTGGCCGCGGCCCTGGCCAGATCTGGGAGAGCAACTCCGCCCTGCTCACCGTCCTGCTGGAGCAGCTGGGCTACGTCGTGAGCCAGCAGCGGGTGGTCACCGATCAGCCCGAGCCCCTGCGCCAGGCCCTGCGGGAGCTGGCAGGCGGCTGTGATGTTGTGGTGAGCACCGGCGGCGTGTCTGCCGGTGATAGTGATTGGATCCGCCCGCTGGTGGCGGAGCTGGGCGAGGTGCGGTTCTGGAAGCTGTTCCTCAAGCCGGGCCGTCCTTTCGCCTGGGGGGAGGTGGCCGGCACGCCGTTCTTCGGTCTGCCGGGTAACCCGGTGGCGGCGGCGATCACCGCCCTGCAGTTGCTCTGGCCGGCCCTGCAGCGGCTGGAGGGGGGTGAGATTCAGCCGCTGCCGCGCCTCAAGGTGCGGCTGGAGCAGGAGCTGCGGCGCGTTTCCGGCCGGCCGGAGCTGGCCCGGGCCCGGCTGGTGGTGGCCCCTGATGGCACCCTGCTGGCGCGGGTGGAGGGCTCCCAGTCCTCCTCCCGTATCGGCTCGCTGCAAGGGGCTGATCTGCTGCTGGAGATCCCGGCGGAGCTGGGAACCCTCGCCGCGGGTACGGAGCTCTGGGCCCAGCTGCTGCGGCTGCCGATCTTCTGAGCCGGGCCCCAGCCCCTAAAGGGGTGTGTTGCCTTGCACCCAGCTGCCGCGGCCATCGGCTAGCCACTCCCGTTTCCAAAAGGGGGCCTCGTGTTTAAGCGCCTCCAGCAGCTGCTCGCCACAGCGTTGTGCCGGGCCTCGGCGATCGGCGGCTACGGCCACCAGCACGATCGCCTCCCCCGCCAGCACCCGACCCACGCGGTGCCGCACCAGCACCGCCCTGGCGCCGTGGCGGTCGGCGGCGGCCTTGGCCAGGGCCTGGAGCTGGGCCTCGGTCATTCCCGGATAGTGCTCCAGCTCCAGGGCCGCCAGGGGCGCGTCGCTCGCGCTGGTAGGCCGCACTCGACCGATGAAATGGCTCTCAGCTGCCGGCAGGGCGCCGAGAGCTACCGGCAACGCCTGATGCCAGCCTGCCAGGGCCTGCAGGGGTTCGAAGGGCTCGGTCTCCAGCTGGACGCTCAGCAACGGGCCGGCCATGGGTGGGGGCAATTCAGTCACTGCTGCCTCAGCCACCACTGATCGGCGGCAGGAAGGCCAGCTCGTCGCCGGGCTGCAGCGGCTCATCCCAGGCGGCGAACTGTTGGTTGATCGCCACCCGCATCCCGGCGGGCGGCTCGGCCGGCTCCAGAGCCAGCTGGCGCCAGAGGGTCAGGGGGGTGGTGGCGTCCGATGCCGTCACCCTCTGCTCGCTCCAACCCATCGCCTCACGCAGGGCGGCAAACAGCCGCACCCGCACCGGCAACATTGGGTCCACAGCGGAGGGCATGACGCGCATTAGGGAGACATCCAGTTTGGTGTCCAAGCCATAGGGAGCGGGTGGGCAGAGAGCACCTCGCGCAAAATGCAGGGATCCCTGCTGCACCTCTAGGTGAGCCTTGCCATCGCCCTGCTCACGGTGTCGGACACGCGAACGCAAGCTGACGACCGCAGCGGCGCAGCCCTGCAGCAGCGCCTGGAGGCGGCGGGGCATCGGCTAGTGGAGAGGGCGTTGGTCCCCGACAACATTTATCGCATCCGCGCCGAACTCAGCCGCTGGATCGCCGACGAGGCGGTGCAGGTGGTGATAAGCAGCGGTGGCACCGGCCTTACCGGCCGCGACGGCACGCCGGAGGCGGTGGCACCCCTGCTGGATAAAACCATCGAGGGCTTCGGCGAGCTGTTCCGGGTGCTCTCCTTCGAGTCGATCGGCACCAGCACACTGCAGAGCCGTTGCCTAGCGGGGGTGGCCAACGGCACCGTGATCTTCGTGTTGCCGGGCTCGCTGGATGCGGTGGAAACCGCCTGGGATCGGCTGATCCGCGCCCAACTCGACACCAGCACCAAGCCTTGCAACTTGGTTCAGTTGTTGCCGCGGCTTAGGGAGCAGGTGCAGCAGCCAGCCCCTTGAGCTGTTGCTGGTGCTACAGCGGCTGGGCCCGCTGGGGCAGACGCTGCAGTCTTGGATTCAGTGCGCTCTGGAGTACTTGATGGTGGACCGATCTGGCGTTCAACCCCAGCTGCGCCAGCTGCAGAGCTGGCAGGCGGAGCAGCGCCGCCGCGGTCGGGCCTACCAGCCCCGCTTTCGAAGGGGCCACCGGTCGGTGACATGGTTGGGGGCGCTGCTGGCATTGGCCCTGCTGGGCTTGCTTAGTGCCTGGGAGCGGCATGGTGTTGCTGGCAGCGCCACTGGGGGCTTCCTCGGTGTTGTTGTTTGGCTATCCCGCCAGTCCCCTGGCCCAGCCGCGCAACATCGTCCTGGGCAATTTGATGGGGGCCCTGGTGAGCGTGGCGGCGGTGGCCTGGCTGGGCCAGGGGCCCTTGGTGATCGCCCTGGCGGTGGCGCTCACGGTGCTGTTGGGCCAGCAGTTGCGATGCCTGCATCCTCCCGCCGATGGTCTGGCCTTTCTTGGGGTGGCGTTAGGGGCCACGCCGCCGTTTGTGCTTATGCCCGTGCTCAGCGGTTCGCTGCTGCTGGTACTGATCGCCGCGGCCTTCAGACGCTGGGTGAAGGGGGTGCTCACCTACCCGCACCACTGGCTGTGACGATCTGGCGATGACCACCTGGCTGTTGCTGCCTTTGGCCCTGGTGGCCCTGCTCTATGCCGCGGTGGGCCATGCCGGCGCCTCTGGCTACATTGCCCTGCTGGCTTTGGCGGGGCTGCCGGCGGTCCAGATCAAGCCGTTGGCCTTACTCCTCAACACGGTGGTAGCGGCCCAGGGCAGCTGGCAGTTCTGGCGCGCCGGCCATCTGCGCTGGCGCCTGTTCTGGCCGCTGCTGCTGGCGGGGCTGCCGGCGGCGTTCCTCGGGGGCTGGCTGGATCTGCCCGCGCTCTGGTTCCAGCGGTTGGTGGCGCTGGTGCTACTGGCCTCGGCCGTGCGGTTTGCGCAGCAGCCCCGCGACCCGGAGCACGTCCGCCGGCCGCCCCTGGCCTTGCTGTTACTAAGTGGTAGAGGGCTAGGACTGCTGGCCGGCCTCACCGGCACAGGCGGGGGCGTGTTCCTTACACCCCTGCTGCTGTGCTGCGGCTGGGCTTCTACCCGCCAGGCGGCGGCGGTGTCGTCGCTGTTCATCCTCGGCAACTCCCTCAGCGGCCTGGCCGGCCTTCTGCTGGCCCGCCAGGCGGTGGTCTTGGCCTTATCGCCCCAGTTGGGCTGGATGGTGCTGGTGGTGCTGCTGGCGGGCGCGCTGGGGTCGCGGCTGGGCAGCCGTCACTGGCCGGTGGCTTGGATCCGCCGTTGCCTGGCCCTGGTTCTGCTGCTGGCCGCCTGGAAGCTGGTGGGGCTGGAGAGCTGACTGGTGCGGGCTTATTCAACCACCCAGATAGGCCATCTCCGCATGGGCTGGCGCGGAGTGGGTGGCTGGGGGTATGCCCCGATTCCAGGCCTCCTGGCGCTCTTCGCTCCAGCGGTCGGCGCGGCGTTGCCAGAGGCCGGTGATGGCCTTGCGCAGGCCCTCGACAGGGGCGTTGGGGCCCAGCCAGGGGCGCAGGTCGATGCCGCCGTCAGGTGTGGCGAACAGGCAGCTGTAAGCGACGCCGTCGGCGGTGATGCGCAGGCGGTTGCAGTCGCCGCAGAAGGGCGCGCTCACCGAGGCCACTACCGCCAAATGGGCCCCGCTACTTGCTGAGTCGCGATCCCTGTAGAGCCAGCGACTGGCAGTGCCGTGGGCAGAGCGTCCCAGGGACTCCAGGGGCCAGCGGGCTCCGATCCTCTCCACCATCTCGGCAGCGCTCAGCACTGCCTCGGGTCGCCAGCCGTTGCGGTTACCCACATCCATAAATTCGATTAGACGCAGCTCCAGGCCGCGCTCGCGGGCCAGGGCCGCCAGGGGCAGTAGTTGGTCGTCGTTGGCGCCGCGCTGAATCACGGCGTTGAGCTTGAGGGCCCCTCGGTCAGGATCGAAACCGGCGGCACGGGCATGCTCGATCGCCGTCAGCACCTTCGCCAGTAGAGCCGCGCCGCTCCGTTCCTTCTGCTCGCGATCAGCGCCGCCCAACCCCGCCATGAGGGCCACCGACTCGCCTGTGGTGCCATCGAGGCTGAGGGTGATTCGGTCGAGGCCGGCGGATCGCAGGGCTCGGGCCCGCTCGGCGCTGAGCAGGGTGCCATTGCTAGTGAGGGCGATCTCGCGCAGGCCGGGGCCGTTCGCGTGGGTGGCCCGCAGTGGTTGCACCGCCGCGATCAGTTTCTCCAGGCCGGCGTGCAGCATGGGCTCGCCGCCGGTAAGCCGCAGGCTGGTGGCGCCCAGCTCCACCACCGCCGTGATCACCGCCAGCCGCTGCGACAGCGTGAGCAGCCCGGGTGGCTCCACGCCATCGGGGAGGCAGTAGGGGCAGGCCAGGTTGCAGCGGGCCGTGAGCGACAGCCGCAGCACCCCCAGTGGTCGGCCTCGCTGGTCGCGCGGCGCCGGTGGACTGGAGTGGTTGGCGGCAACGGCCATGGGGTCACGCTATGGCGCCGGGGTTGGATCCACAGAAATGTGGGGAGTCACTTGCAGTGCTGTGCACTGAGCACATGCCCAGCTTCTCGTCATGTTCGGCTCCAGGGCTCGGGAGGAGGCGCGGGCCGACTCGGATCTGGATCTGGCGGTGAATGTGCGCCAGCCACAGCTCACGCCCGCCTAGAAGCTGGTTTGCTGGCAGCGCTTCTAGCGGGCCTGCGGAGGCTGGGTGTGGGCGTCGACCAAGTGGTGCAGGGGACCGCTGATGTGGAGCGACTGAGTGGTTTGCGCTGGCATGTTGTCGGCAATGTGGTCCGCGAGGGCCGTGCCCTCCATGTCGCCGGCTGAGCCCACGACCATGCTGCTGGCGAGGGCGCGCCGCTGCAGGTGTTTGCGGTGGAGGCTCGCTACGAGGAGGGACCCTTTTCTTTGCCGGCCCCGCGGCGGGAGCTGCTGGCGCTGGTGGAGGCGGAGCTGGATCCCTGTGAGCGCAGGGTGGAGGAGTTGGGCGTCTCGGCTAGCTGATTGGTAGCGGGCCGGTTCACGTTGCGGATGGCGTGTGGATCAAGCAGCACCGTTCGGTACGGCAGCGCTGTCAGCCAGCCCTGCAGCCGTCGCTCACCCCGGCCCACCGCCTCGGCCAGGTGCATGCGGATCCGGGTGCTGCTCGGATAAAGGGCCAGCAGAGGCTGCAGGCGTTGGCCGTCGTGGGCCAGATGGATGGCCCCGGGCTTCGCGGCTGTGGCAGCCAGCAGGGTGTGCAGGGCGGCCAGGGTGAGGTGTGGCATGTCCACCGGGCAGAGCAGCAGGCGCTGATTGGGGTGCTGCTGCATCAAGCGGTGCAGGGCCAACATGGGGCCTTCCCAGGGGGACGGCTCGGCCTGGGTGGTGATGGTGAAGGCGAGGCGGGCGTTCAGGGACTGAGCCAGCTCCAGGTGCTCTGGGTGGCGGCTCAGCAGGGTGATCGGCGCTTCCAGCTGGCCCAGCAGCAGCACCGTACGCTCCAGCCAGCTGCCTCCTTCCGGGTGGGGCAGCAGCGCCTTGTCACGGCCCATGCGCCGGCTCTCGCCGCCGCTGAGCAGGCAGGCGCGCAGGGCGAAGGGCTTGGACGCCGCCTGCTGCTGTAGCAACGGCTGCCCAGCTGTCCCGCGCCCATCCGTAGGGTCCCGCGGCTCAACCGATGGCTCCATGGCCCTGCCCTCCGACATAACCAGCCTGCTCGACGCCAAGCGCCGCAGCGGTCTCAGCTTCGCCGACCTAGGCGCTCGTCTTGGTCAGGACGAAGTGTGGACCGCCAGCCTGCTTTACGGCCAGGCCACTGCCACAGCTGATCAGGCCCAGGCTTTGCTGGAGGCTTTGCAGGTGCCCGCTCCGGAGCGTTCATCCCTGGTTGATGCCCTCACCACCTATCCGGTGAAAGGGGCCCTTGATCCGGTGATTCCCACCGATCCGCTGCTCTACCGCTTTTACGAGATCCTCCAGGTGTATGGATTGCCGCTCAAGGATGTGATCCAGGAGCAGTTCGGCGACGGCATCATGTCGGCGATCGACTTCAGCCTCACCGTTAATAAGCAGAGGGATCCGAAGGGTGATCGGGTGGTGGTAACGATGAACGGCAAGTTTCTGCCCTATCGCAAGTGGTGAAGGGGCTCAGCTGTCTGCCACCAGCAGCCCAAACTCGGCCAGAGCCCGCGGCAGGTTGCGGTGCTCGTGACCGGGGTGGCTGAGCTTCACAAGAGCGAAGCGCTGCAGTTCGTTGAGCTCCGCCCAGCCCTCGGCGCGCAGGCCCAGGTCCAACTGGGCGCAGGAGGCGGCAAGTACGTCGGGGAGTTGGTCAGCCTGCTGCCAGGGCTCCCCGTTGGGCCGCGGTAGCTCCTTGGCCGGGCCAGCGCTGAGGCTGGCGGTGCGCAGCAGCAGGTGCTCCCGCAGGGCCTCGATCGCGACGGCATCGTCGGGGGAGGCAAGCAGCTCGCCCCGCTCGGTTTCGTCCAGCTCGCTCCAGTGCTGCAGCTTGAGCTTCACGCCGGCCAGATCGAGCTTGCGGCGCACCGCCATTGGGATGCAGCGCAGATCGCCCGTGAAGTCGGCCTCGAAACCGAAGCAGGTGCTGGCCAGGGATGCGCTCAGAAGAACCGCGGCAGCAAGTGCCACTAGGTAACAACCGCCACCATCATCGGGTGCCCCGGCTTGGTCGAATGGCGCGATGGCCAGTGATCCCGCCGCTAGCCCAGTTGCCAGCCCGGTCGCCAGTTCGGCTGCCCGGGCCCAGTGTCCCTACTGCGGCGTGGGCTGCGGCCTGGAGCTGAAGGCTCCGGCTGAACCCGGAGGCCTCTGGACAGCCCGCGGCGACCGCCACCATCCCTCGTCGCTGGGCCAGGTGTGCATCAAGGGAGCCACGGTGGGTGAAACCCTGCACCCCAACCGCCTCACCATGCCCCTGTGGCGTGCGCGAACCGACCAGCCCTTTGAGCCAATCAGCTGGGAGCGGGCTTTCACCATCCTGGTGGAGCGCATCGAGGCCACCTTGGCCACCAAGGGGCCCCAAGCGCTGGCGATCTACGGCTCCGGTCAGTTCCTCAGCGAGGACTACTACGCAGCCAACAAGTTGCTCAAGGGCGCCCTGGGCAGCAACAACTTCGATGCCAATTCGCGCCTTTGCATGAGTTCGGCGGTGGCCGGCTATGCCCGCAGCCTCGGCTCCGATGGCCCGCCCTGCTGCTACGACGACCTCGATCTGGCCGATCTGGTGCTGCTGATCGGTACCAACACGGCCGAGTGCCATCCGGTGCTGTTCCAGCGGCTGCTCAAGCGCCGGCGCAAGGGGGAAGGGCCTCGCCTGGTGGTGGTGGATCCGCGCGCCACCGCCACCAGCGATGCCGCCGATCTGCACTTGGCGATCGCCCCCGGCACCGACCTAGCCCTGCTCTGCGGCTTGGGCCACCTGCTGCTGGAGCATGGCGGCGTGGATCAGGCCTTCGTGGCCTCCCACACCGAGGGTTTCGCCGAGCTCGAGACCCTCTGGCGGGCCTGGAAGCCGGCCCGGGCGGCGGCGGTGTGCGGCATCGCCGAGGCTGACCTGCGCCAGCTGGCCGACTGGTGGATCGCCAGCCAGGCGGCGCTCAGCCTTTGGTCGATGGGGGTGAATCAGAGCCGCGAGGGCAGCGCCACCGTGGCCGGGATTTGCAACCTGCACCTGGCGACTGGCCAGATCGGCCGGCCGGGGGCAGGTCCTTTCTCCCTCACCGGCCAGCCCAACGCCATGGGCGGCCGCGAGGTGGGTGGCTTGGCCCAGCTGTTGCCCGGTTACCGCGCAGTGAGTAATCCAGCGCACCGGGCCGAGGTGGAGCGCCACTGGGGATTTGCTGCTGGCTCGATTTCGCCAGAGCCCGGCTTGGCGGTGTGGCAGCAGATCGAGGCGATGGAGCGCGGCGAGCTCGACCTCTGGTGGGTGGCGGCCACCAATCCCTTAGTAAGCCTACCCAGTCTTGATCGGGTGAGGGCGGCGGTGGCGAACTGCCCGCTGGTGGTGTTGAGCGAGGCATATGCCGGCACGGAAACCGAGGCCCTGGCCCACCTGGTGCTGCCGGCGGCCCAGTGGAGCGAGAAGGCTGGCGTAATGGTGAACTCTGAGCGCCGCGTCACCCTCTGTTCTGCCTTCCGCCAGCCCCCCGGCGAAGCCCGGGCCGACTGGGCGATCTTTGCGGAGTTGGGCCTGCGCCTCGGTTTTGAGGCGCAGTTCGGCTGGCCTGAAGCCGCCGCGGTGTATGCCGAATTCGTGGCTCTCACGGCCGGCCGGCTGTGCGATAGCAGCGGCCTCAGCCATGAGCTCTTGGCCGAGCACGGCCCCCAGCAATGGCCCTTCCCCGCCGGCACCGCCCCTGGCAGCGGCACAGCGCGCCTCTATGTCGATCTGGATTTCCCTACCCCTTCCGGCAAGGCACGCCTCTGGGCCGATCCGCCCTTGGGCTTGGCCGAACCCCCCTGCGACTCCTATCCCCTGGTGCTCACGGTGGGGCGGGTGCTGGGCCACTGGCACACCATGACCCGCACGGCCCATGTGGCGCGGTCGCTCAAGGCCCACCCCGAGCCGCTGCTGGAGGTGCATCCAAGTGATGCGACGCGGATGGGCTTGGTGGATGGGGCCCGGGCCCAGGTGCGGTCGCGCCGCGGTGCGGTGTCGGTGAAAGTTCAAATCACCGATCGCATTCGGCCTGGAACCGTGTTTTTGCCGATGCACTGGGGCGCCTCCCAAGGCGAGCTGGCCTGCGAAGCCAATCGACTGATGCATGAGCTGGGCTGCCCGATTTCGAAGCAGCCAGAGCTAAAGGCAGCGGCGGTGGCGCTTAGTTCTTATGAAAAGCCCCCGATTTCGGGGGCAAACAACATTAGCGTTATCTAGATTAGAAACGGAACTGGGTTTGAATCACTCCACCCCAGAGATCTTTGTCGTTCACCTGGTTAGAACTGTTGGTGATGTAGAAGAGCCCTGGAGTGATTGAGATGTTGTCAGTTACCTGGAACTTGTAGAAGAGCTCCAGAGAGAGGGGGTCCTCAACGCCGGTTCCAGCGCTTGGGTTTTGGCCGATCGCTACACCAGCGCTATTGCCCTTAGCAAAGGCATCATCCCACTGCAAGCCGATATACCAGGACTGGGAATCAGCGGCTCCAGCTATGCCCCCCGAAATATCAGTGAAGCCGTAACCAGCGCTGATTGAAGGGACAATGCCGGAGTCGATGGGTTGCCAGTAACCTGCCGCCGAAAAATTATTAGATGTTTGGCCGGATGTGAGTGCGTTGAAGGCGGTGCCGTTGGAGTTGATCGTGCGAGTGCCGAAGGTGCCGTTGCGGTAGGCGACGGCGGCCCCCCAGCTGGTGCCCTTGTAGCCGATTTGGACCATGCTGTTGAGGCTGCCATCGCTGTCGAAAATCCCTTCATTGGAGATTTCACCGTCTTGGGCGATGAAGTTCAGTGAGGCGTTCCAGAAGCCCTGCCCCTTTGACACTGGCTGCTTCCACACGGCCCCAAATCCCTGGCCTGTTGCCTTGTTGTAAACCCCTGGTGTGCCAGCCACGGAGAAGTAGTCGAGTAGCTGGGAGCGGTAAGCGCTGGGGATAAAGGCGAGGATTTCGGTGTTGCGCACCAATGCGCCGGCGGTGAGGGTGAATGACTTGCCTACCGGGAACTGGTAATAGAGGCGATCGATCGATACGGTATCAATGCCACCAGCGCCGGATGCTCCTGCATTGGTGCTGGAGGCCTTATCCAGTTTGAACAGACTATCCCCTGCATTGAAGGGGCTGAAGGCTGTGAAATTCCCCGCGCGTAGGCGGGTTTTGAGCAGGTCTTTACCGGTGAAGCTGGTGTCAAGATTCAAGCGCACGTCGTAATTGAAGGTGGTGCGTTCTTGCCTTCCAACAGCAACAGGAGGAGTTCCCACCCTCGTGTCCGAGTTGTAGTCGGGTACTCCACCCAGGATGAAGTTCACCTCGCCTTTGAGCTTGGTGGTGGTGGAAAACTGTTGGGCTTCCAGGCTGCCCACCTTGGCCTCAAGTCCGTCGACGCGGCCCTTCAGCACAGCTAGTTCCTTCTTGAATTCTTCCATCAACCTCTGCAGTTCGTCGGTCACTTCGGTGACACGGTCGAGGCAGGCATTCAAAAGGGCCGCCGCCTCGTAGCGGGTCATGGCCTGGCCACCCTTGTAGGTGCCGTTGGGATAGCCGGCCACGCAGCCGTACTTTTCCACCAAGTTGGTCAGTGCTTGGTAAGCCCAGTCGGTAGGCCTTACGTCGGAAAATTGGTTGACGCTGGTGACCTGGTTGCGCGAGCGCCAAGCCTTGAGCTCGTCAATTTCTTGTTGCTCCATGTAGTCGTTGATGGCGGCATTGCCGTTCAACGAAGACAGCTCATTGGCGGTTGCGCCCAGAGGGGCCAGCAGGCCCGTGCCGGCCACGGCCAGCAGCAGCTGTTGGAAGAATTTCATCGGGGGTCTCACACCGCGGTTGATGGATTCGCGGGGTCGAAAAAAGCCCCTGGGGCCCACCAGCACAAGCTGCCTGGACTAAAGTTAAGGTCTCATTAAGCGCAATCATCTGCTGTGTTGCTTGTTACCAGCTCAGTCCACGTCGTGGGCGTAGCGGCGATAAAGAAAATCGAGGGCGTGGTTGCGCAGTTGGCCGTAGCGGGGGTCGACCTGGATCTCTTCGTAGCGGCGCGGCCGCTCGAAGGGCACCTCAAGGATTTCGCCGATGCCGGCGGCAGGGCCGTTGGTCATCATTACGACCCGGTCGGCCAGAAACAGGGCCTCGTCGATGTCGTGGGTGATCATCAGCACTGTGGGTTTCTGCTCTCGCCAGATCGCCAGCAGCTCTTCTTGAAGTTCCTCCTTGGTGATCGCATCGAGGGCGCCGAAGGGTTCATCGAGTACCAGCACCGCTGGTGACACGGCCAGGGCGCGGGCGATCGCCACCCGCTGCTTCATGCCTCCAGAGATCTGGCCGGGGCGCTGATCGGCTGCGTTGCTGAGGTGGACCATCTCCAAGTGATGGTCAACCACCTGGCGGCGTGACGCCGGGTCCAGCTCGGGCCGTGCTGCCTTGACCGCAAGTTCCACGTTCTGGCGCACGGTCTTCCAGGGCAGCAGGGAATAGTTTTGAAACACCACCATTCGATCGGGGCCTGGTGATTCGATGGCGGCCCCATGCATCGTGACGCTTCCGCTTGTGGGGTGTAGGAAGCCTGAAACCATATTGAGCAGCGTTGATTTGCCGCAACCTGAATGGCCAATCACGCAAACAAATTCACCGCGGTCCACGGTTAGATTGATGTTGCGTAGAGCCTCAAACTCACCTGAGCGGCTCCTAAAGACTTGCCCCACTCCTTCAAAATGGAGAAAGGGCAGGTCACGTCCCGAGGGGAGTGGGCTGATGGGTGGTGGCAGTTGGCTGGTTTCTGGCATTGGTCTAGCTCAGGCAGTGGGAATCAATACGGGTTATCTGGTGGACGCTGCTGGGAGCTCTGCATGTTCCATGGGTGGAGCCGACCCCTGAAGTTGGGTTTTCAGGTAGGGGATCGGCTCGTCCGCGTTGAAGGGGATGCCATCAGCCAGTGCAAAGGTGGGACGCGGAGCAGGTAAGGCTTGGAAGCCTGCCGCGACCAGGGCTTGATCACAAATGTCTTGGCGGTAGGTCAGCGCGAGCAATTCTTGTCTGTTTGTTGGGAATGGGCACCAACCCCAACGGCTGAATTGGGTTAATAACCAGGTGCCTTCAGAACGATTAGGAATGTGGGCCCGATCGGCATGGAACTGGTTGAATCGCAGTAGTTCAGGGCTCGAATCCCCCAGGCCGGTTTTGAACTGCCGTGTCAGGGCAATGGCGGAACGGGCTCCGAGCCACTGGGGTTGGCTTAGAACGCGTGTCATCTCATTGCGTTGGTTGCTGTTGTCGCAGCGTGCAGCTGCCTGCATGAGGCCACTGCAGATGGCAACCAGGGCATCGGGATGGGCAGAGGCCCACGCTTCTGATGTGGTGAGCACTTTTTCAGGATGCCCACTCCAGATGTCGAGGTCGGTGGCCAGGACATAGCCCTGCCGATCTTCAACGGCCTCAGCAACCCGATAGCGGCCCGCACAAAACGCATCGATGGCCCTGGTGCGCAATGCTCCAACCATGGCCATCGGTGACAGCATGGTGAACACAATGTGCTCTTCAACATTGAGCCCGCCAGCCGTCAACCAGTGACGCAGCAACAGCTCGGCGATGCCGTGATGTTGAGGGATGCCAATGGTGAAGGGCTTGTCCCTGTTTTGAATCCACTCCACCAAGCTCGCCCGATCTTCAATGCCAAGATCCAAAAGATGGCGGGCTAGGCAAAGGGCGTTGCCATTGCGGCTGACGGTCATCGGTGTGATGGCCGCCCAGGGGGTTCGTTTTTGACCGGGCTGGTTACCCAGTCCCAAGTTCAGCTGCAAAGGGGTGGTGGCTGAGGTGATGGCCATGTCCAAGCCACCGTCAACCAAGCGTTCCTCGAGTCGACGCCAGTCGGCGAAGGATTCGGGGATGAGTTGCACCACAGAGGAATCAAACAACTTGCTGTCGATTGCCATCGCCAGGGGAGCGATATCGAGTCCTGGTAAGTAACCCAACCGCACAACTGTGGCTATGCGGCTTGGAGCGGCGGGTGTGGCTGCGGTCACTGCTGTGCGCCGTTCCCGCATCCGCCGTTGTTGCTGCAAAAACCCAATTAGTTCAATCCGTAACTGGTAATAATCTGGATGTTCCATTACCTCGAGCCGTTGCCGGGGCCGAGGTAGGTGTACGTTGAGTATTTGTCCAATTTCTGCTTCCGGTCCATTGGTGAGCATGACCACCCGATCAGAGAGAAGCAGCGCCTCGTCGACGTCATGGGTCACCATCACGGTGGTGACACCCGCCTCCTGGCAGATCTGCATCAACTGCTGTTGCAGGTTCCCGCGGGTTAGGGCATCCAGTGCTCCGAAGGGTTCATCGAGCAACAGCAGGCGTGGCTGGATGGCCAGTGCTCTGGCAATGGCGACCCGTTGCTTCATACCCCCAGACAATTCGCGGGGATACTTTTCGGAAGCGGTACTGAGGCCAACCGTCTTCAATTGCTTGTCAACCAGTTCTCTGCGTTCTTCCCTGGAGAGATGACGCAGTACGTTCGTTACAGCTAGCTCAATATTTTGTCGAACGGTTTGCCATGGCAGCAGTGAATAGTTCTGAAACACCACCATCCTGTCGGGCCCAGGGGAGGTGACTTGACGGCCATCCATCAAAATCCCACCCTTTGTCGCTAAAGTGAGACCTGCTAGTAGATTGAGCAAGGTTGATTTGCCGCAACCTGAATGGCCGATAAGCGATACGAATTCTCCTTCCTTAATCTCAAGACTAATGTCTTTAAGCGCTACGTACTGACCTCCGTCTTGTAGGGCAAATGCTTGGGTAACGTTGTCAATGGTGACCAGTGAAGTCATCTCAGCGTCCACCACCACTAATGCGATCTCCCACCATGCCCACCAGGCGATCAAGGATCAGGCCAACAACACCCACATAGAAGATAGCCAGGATGATTTGACTTGTGCTGCTATCCCCACCGGCATTGTAGGCATCCCAGATGAAGAAGCCAATCCCGCCATCGGCCTTCAGCATCTCCGCAGCCACGATGGCAAGCCAAGCCAGACCCACAGAGATGCGCAGGCCAGTAAAAACGTAGGGGGCCGTGGCTGGCAGCAGGATGTCGCGCAGATAACTGCGCTTGCGCAACCTAAGAACCCGAGCCACATTGGTGTAGTCCTGGGGAATTTCGCGGATTCCCACAGCCGTGTTGATGATAATTGGCCAAATTGCTGTGATAAAGATCACGAAGATGGCTGCCGCATCAGCCTGCTGGAGTAGGAGAAGGGAGATCGGTAGCCAGGCCAGGGGCGGTACGGTGCGCAGGACCTGAATCAGGGGATCAAAGCCCCGCCGTAGAAATTCATTCAGGCCGATAGCAAGTCCAGCGGCGATGCCTACAATTGCCGCCAGGCTATAGCCAATGACGACCCGTTGAAGGGAGATCAGAATCTGTAGACCCAATCCCTTTGCCGTGCCGCCATCGTCATAGAAGGGCTGGCTGATGTAGGGGGTCCAGGTTTGGGTTATCACTTGGATCGGCCCGGGGAAGCCATCCGGATTGGGAAGGCACATGAGCTGCCAGAGGGCCAAGGTAAGGCCGATGCAAACCACCGGGGCTTTCAGCTGTCGAGCCAAGGGCGAATGCAGCCAAGAGATTCTTGGTCGCCGTGGCTTGCGGCTTTTCGCGAGGGCGGGGGTCATTAAAGGAGCGTGGTTTTAAAGGAAGTCAGAAAGGAGACCCGGCAGGGCCTCCTTGGGATCAGGATCATCGACCTGTCGGCTTACTTCATCGCCTTGATCTTTTGACTGTTGAGGTAGGCCTTGGGATTATTGGGATCAAACTTGATCCCATCAAAGAAGGTTTCTACGCCCCTCGAATCGCTAGTGGGAACATCGGTGTAGCCGTTGGCCTTAGCTGCTGCACGCCATAGGTCAGCTCGGTTTACTTTGTCGACAAGCGCCTTTATATTGGTGTTTGAGGGCAAATAACCCCAGCGGATATCTTCTGTGATGAACCAGGCGTCGTGGCTCTTATAGGGGAAAGAGGCATTACTGGCCCAGAACTTCATCTTGTAGCGGCTGTTTTTCACCACCTTGCCTGTGCCGTAGTCAATTGTGCCCTGGAGACGGGGGAGCAGATCATCAACGCTGGCCTTGACGTATTTGTCTTGGGCAAGCATTTTGGCCAACTCAGGAGTGTTGGCTGGGTTGTCGGCCCATTTCTGGGCCTGCTGCACGGCCATCAACAGCCTGAGAGCAGCGTTGGGGTTTTTCTTAACCCAATCTGCCCGCATGGCAAAGGCTTTTTCAGGGTGGTCGCGCCAGAGCTCACCGGTGATGAGAGCCGTGTATCCGAGTTTCTTGTTTACAAGGCGCTCGTTCCATGGCTCACCCACACAGAAGGTATCCATGGTTCCCGATTGCATGTTTGCAACCATTTGGGGCGGGGGAATCACCACAAGATTGGCGTCTTTATTGGGGTTGACTCCATTGGCGGCCAGCCAATAGCGCATCCACAGATCATGGGTACCACCCGGGAAAGTAACAGCAGCTTTGAACTTGTCTCCAGTGGCATTCTTCTTGGCCACGGTTTTGACTAAGCCAGGGGCCTTAACGGTGAGCTTATCGCTCAAGAATTCTTTGGATACGGAGATGGCTTGCCCATTCAAATTAAGCCTGGCCAAGAGGTTCATTGGCACCGGCTTTTTGCTTTTGCTGATTGCCCCAGTGGTCAGCAGGTAGGCCATCGGGCTGAGCAGGTGTGCCCCATCAATCCCCCCTCCGGAGCTACCAAGCTCGAGGTTGTCGCGGGTGACCGCCCAGGAGGTTTGTTTTTTGAGCTCCACCCCGGTCATGCCTTGCTTGGCGAAGAAGCCCTTCTCTTTGGCAACAATCAGCGGAGCGGCATCGGTGAGGGCAATAAATCCCAGGGTGGCCGAGGTGGTTTCCGGCTTGCCTGGTGCAGCGTGGGCGGCGTTGGTGGTTAGCAGGCTGGCAAGTCCACCCACCTGGAATGCAAGAACCGCTGTTGTGGTGACTGTGCGAAGCAGAAATTGGCGGCGTGATGACTTTGTCATTGGTAAAACTCCGGTTCGGGGCACGAAATAGCCGCCAATCCCTATTGGGTCAGCGGTGCGGAATTTGGGTTGCCTGTTTGATGCCAGCGCAATCACCGGTCACTGAGGGCCTTTTGATTCCCCTCAATGAAGTGCGCTGGCGCAAAAGCTCACCAACCCACTTAGAACACCACACGGCCCGAGCTCGCTCCCGTGGCAGTTGCTACAGATCTGTCATTTGCTGCCGCAGCCGTTCGCCGCTGCGGGCCTGCAGCAGCGCACGGCTTTGTTCCAGTGCCGCTGGTAGTGAGCTGCAGGCACCGGCCTGCCACAGGAAGGCGGCTAGGTTCCAGGCCAGTCCTTCCGCCAAGGGCCCCTCGCCTGCCAATGCTGCCAGGGCCTGGTCCTTCCAAGTTTCAAGGCATACCCAAGCCACTTCGTCTGCCTCAATGCCGTGGTCGCGGGGGTGCATCAAGATCCGCTCGACCTCACCGTTTTGAACTCTGGCCGTAATTCCTGCCCGTGTGGTGGGCAGGTCGGTCGATCCCTCCAGGCCCTTCACCGTGAGCACCTGGGTTTCACCGGCGGTGGCCAAGGCCTCCCAGGCCCGTTTTTCGGTGGGGGGATGGACGAAGCCACTCACTAATAGATGGTCGCCGCAGTGGGGGGTCCAAAGCAGTTCCAGGCTGGCCACGGGGGGGCGCTTGCCAATTTCATCGCGCACCGGCAGCAACCTTTCTGCCGCTGGGAAGTGGTCGGGCTGGTGGGTGAGGGCCAGGTGGTGCGTGCTCAACCGTTGCTGCAGAGCAGCGAGGCTGAGCCCTCGCCATTCAATGCCGAGGGCGGCGAACAGTTCAGCCAGGGTTACGCCGTACTTAACCGGCATCGGGTCGCCGCCGTGCAGCACCACCGGGATCTCGGCGCTGGCCAGCACTAAGGCGAGCAGGGGCAGCAGGGGGGCGGTGCGGCTGCGACCGTCGTAGGGCACGCCGAAACAAATGGCCTGGCGGCCAGGGGTTTCTAACTTCGGGCCGTGGTTGCGGTAGCTGTCGAGCATGCCGGTCAATTCGATCGGCAGCGGCCGGCGAATGCGGTGGGCGATCAGGAAGGCTCCCAGCTGCGCATCGCTTGCCTGGCCCTGGAGCATCAGGTCCATGGCGTCGCGGGCTTCATCGCGGCTGAGGCCCGTGCTGGTGTGCTCGCCACTGCCCACCTTGGCAATAAGTTCGCGAAAGCGGGCCCGCTCGGGGCCGAGGCCGTTGAGGCGCTGCAGGCGTCTGGGCTCTGCAACCGCTGCTGGTAATGCCGATTGTAGCGGTTGCGACACAGGAAGCGACCCGCACTGCAGAGAATTTCAATTGTCTCCCTCTGAGGAGCTTTTTCAAGGTTCAAGGATGGCGCCGCAGTTATGAGCGCTCCCTTTCTTCATTTCTATTTTCCGACGGCGTAGCTCTCATCGGCGCTTGCTCGGATCCACCTTGCGGCTGTGTGGCGGCAGGGCGGACATGCCGAGGTTGTTCCGTGTTTCGAGAGTCCGCCCCATGACGAGCCCCACCATTTCTGCGGCCAGCCAGCCGCCCCTCAGCAAGATCGAGCAGGCCAAGGCTGAGCTCTGCGGCCTCGATCTGGAGCCCCGGCTTGCCGAAATAGGGCGTGAAGGCTGGGAAGCGCTCGACGAAGCCACGCTCACGATCCGGCTCAAGTGGCTGGGGATCTTCTTCAGGCCGGTGACCCCGGGGCGCTTCATGGTGCGGCTGCGCTTGCCCAACGGCGTGATCACGGCCGACCAGCTAGATGTGCTGGCCGAGGTGATCGATCGCTGCGGCGAGCACGGCAGCGCCGACCTCACCACCCGCCAGAACATTCAGCTGCGGGGCCTGCTGCTGGAGGACATGGCGCCGCTGCTGGCCGAGCTGGAGCGCGTTGGGCTCACCAGCCGCCAGTCGGGCCACGACAACCCCCGCAACATCACCGGCAACCCCCTGGCTGGCATCGACCCCGAGGAGATCATCGACACCCGGCCCCTGGTGGACGCACTCCAGGCGGCCCTGCTGGGTCCGGCGGGTCCGCGCAACCTGCCTCGCAAGTTCAATGTGGCCGTAGGCGGCGCCCCTGACAGCTTCCTGCTCCACAACGACCTTGCCTTCCTGCCGGCCCTGCGCGAGGGCGTGCTGGGCTTCACGGTGCTGGTGGGCGGCTTCTTCTCGGCCCAGCGCAATGAGCTCGCCATCCCCCTGGGGCTCTGGTTGCGGGCAGACCAACTGCCGGGCTTCACCCTGGCGCTGTTGCATCACTTCGAGAGCGAAGGCAACCGCCAGCAGCGCAATAAGAGCCGCTTGATGTATCTGATCGACCAGCTCGGCATGGAGGCCTACCGCCAGGCGGTGCTCAGCACCTGGGTGGAGCTGGCGGCGGAGCTGGCCGGCGCTTCGGTCGAGGCCTTTCACCATGACGGCAGCCATCTGGTGAACCGCGCACCTCGCGATGGCCTGGGTGTGCAGCCCCAGAAGCAGGCAGGTCTGCACTGGGTGGGTCTGCACGTGCCGATGGGTCGCCTCGATGGGGAGGCTATGGCGGAACTGGCCCGCCTTGCTCGTAGCTATGGCAGCGGTGAGCTGCGCCTCACCGAGGCCCAGAACGCCTTGATTGTTGATGTGCCCGGCGATCGCCTCGAGGCCCTGCTGGCCGAACCCCTGCTGCAGCGCTTCCGCCCCGACCCCTCGACCCTGCAGGCCGAGGCGGTGAGCTGCACCGGCAACGCCTACTGCAGCTTGGCCTTAATCCCTACGAAGGGCACGGCCCAGGCGGTGCTCGAGGAGCTGGAGCAGCGGATCGAGCTGCCCCATGCGGTGCGCCTGCACTGGACCGGCTGCCCCAATGCCTGCGGGCAGCCCTACATGGGTCAGATCGGTTTGATGGGGGCGAAGGCCCGTAAGGATGGTCAGATGGTGGAGGCGGCCAAGATCTTTCTTGGCGGCTCCATGGGCGCCGAGCCCAGGTTGGCCGAGTTGCATGACAAGGGCGTGCCCCTCAGCGACCTGCCGGATGTGCTGGAGCAGTTGCTTGTGGAGCGCTTCGGCGCCCGCCGACGCGGTGCGGCAGCCTGAAACGGGAACGGCCACGGGGGCGCGGCTGTTGGCAAAGGGCGGTGAACTGTTGATCCAGCGGCTCCAGTTGGGTTGCATCGCTGATGTTCTGTCCGCCATAGAGCAGCCAGGTGATGCGTTCGGGGTCGAGCGCAAGGGCGGCCACCTCCTGCCAGAGGCGTTCGCTGCGCTCCGAAGGTCCGGCTGCTCCCTGGGCCTCCGCCAGTTGCCGCCCCAGCAGAAACACCAGCTGTTGTTCCTTGCGCAGCAAGGCACTGGTGGCAAAGGTCCCGATCAGTGACACGTCTCCCTCCCGCTTGGATGGCTCGCCGCAACTCAGTGCTTTACACACATCAGGGCCCTGCCAGCGACGATCCACAAATCGTTGGTCCCCGACGGGAGGCGCCCCTGTCCAGTTCCAGCCCCGGTTTTGACGCCCCCTTGGATCCAGTGTTGCTGCCGGTCTGCGGCCACCCGGAACGCTGGCCTGCGCTGCAGCGCCTGCGTCGCCATCCAGCCTGGGAGCTGGAGCCCTGGTTGCGGGCGATCGAAGCCGGCCGGCTGATGGTGGATACCGACCTTTTTGCGGTCCTGGCCGAACGCCTTGATGGTCCTGCCTGTCTGCGGCTGCTGCGCTGGTGGGCTGAGCAGCCCCAGCCCGATCCGCGCTGGCCCGGGGTGTTGTGTCGGGTGCGGGATCCGGGCCTCGCCGACTGGTTGCGGCGGCATCTGGCCAGCCCGGAGGCGGCGATGCCTATGCCGTCGGCCCGGGCGGCTGAAGCGGCGGCGCTGTTGCCGCTACTCGGATTCCAGCGGCAGGCCGAGGACGGGGAGCTGTTGGCCGCCTGGGCCCTTGCCCCGAGGCCCGTGGCGGTGCGGAGCGCCGCCCTGGAGGGCCTGGCGGTGGGCCTGGCGGCCTGGCCGCTGCCCCCCCTGCGCCGTGTGTTGCAGGTTTTGGCCAGCGATTTGAATGCGGGCCTGGCCGCCACCGCCATCGATCTTCTGGCCCGCTTGCCCGGCGGGCGCGGGGCGTTGCTGGCGTTGCCCCCCCTGGCTCTGGATGCCGCCGTGGAGCAACGGCGTCAGCGGCGTTTGGCCGCCCTGCCGGCGGCCCCATTGCTGGTGGTGGTGCATGGCCGCGCCGGTGGGTTGGTGCCGGTCGAGCTCCAGGAGCTGGCGGTTGAGCTGAATCAGCGCCGGCGCGCTCCGGTGTTGGTTCAGGCCCTCACCGGTGCGCCGCCATTTTTCCTGGAGGTCGATGGTTCTGAGAGGCTCACAGCGCCGCTAACCCTGGTGCCCCTGATGCTCCTGCCGGGCGGCCATGTGCGCCACGACATTCCCGCCATCGCCGCCCATTGGCGGCGCCAGGGACCCGTGCGGCGGCTGCCTTTTTTAGGCGCCTGGCCCTGCTGGCAACGCGCCCTGGCCGCGGAGTTGGCGGAGCTGCGCGAGCGGGCGGCCTTGGCCGCGGGGGGGGGACTGGATTTTCAGACTCCTGCCCAGAGCGCCCCCCAGCCTCTGCTGCTGCACCATCCCCTGGAGGGCACTCTGGCCCGGCGCTTCCTCGCCCATCTGGAGGCGTGCACCGGCGCTCGTTGCATGCCCGCTTCATACAGTGACCCAAATGGCGAGGGTCTCCTGAGCAGCCTGATCCCAGCCCCGATCGCCGGCGCTCCAGCACCGCCGCCCCTGCTGCCCCTGGCCCTGGCCGCCAACCGCCTCACCGACAGCCTGGCGTCCCTGGTGGGTCCGCCGCTGTTGCAGCGCCCCCGCTTCAGTCAGCTGCTGCTGGCCGAGCTGGAGGCCCTGCCATGAGCGCCATCAACCCGCCGGGCCCGGGGGTTCCCGATCTGCTCACCGTGAAGGCCCAGCGCCTGCTGCTGTAGTGCGATGCGCTGGTGTACGACTCGCTCGTGCCCCGCGAGGTGCTGGCCCTGGTGCCGGACACCGCCGAGAAGCATTTCGTGGGCAAGCGCCGGCGCCAAGCGCCTTCAACCGCGCCAGTACATGCGTACGCATTAGCTATGATTCATGGGTGCCCCTCTCCCCCGACCTGCAGCACTGAATGCCTGGCTTGAAACCCCGATCGAGGAGTGGCCCTACCTCGATGAGGCGGTGCTGCTCAAGACCCGCAGCCGCAAGGTCTGCATGACCTGCAAAGGTTTCGCCATCACGCTGGGGTGAACTGCATCCCGGTGCTCACCTGCCAGCTGCACCATGGGCTGATCGCCCATGGCGAGCACCTCACCCTTCGCTGCCAGGGCTGGACTGACGATCTGGTGTGCCAGCGGGGCTGGGCGCCAGAGGTGGCCTGAGCAGCTCTCGATGAACGTCACGAACAGTCCCGGCCGGCCGCCGCTGTCTCCGCAAGAGGGGTGGAAGCGCTGATGACCTTTGGCAATCCCTTTGGTCTGGCGCTCTACGACAAGCAGCAGCGTGAGGTCACCAGCTCTGCAGCACCTACGCCGGTACCAAGCGCCAACCCCAGCAGCAGGCCAGCAGAAGTGGCGCCTGGGCGCCAGCTCCAATCACC
>JBEEKG010000061.1:0-4153 GCA_041168785.1 Cyanobacteriota bacterium | reverse complement strand
GAGAGCCGGGCCAGTTCGGCCAGGGATTTCACCCCGGAATCCAGCTTTCCATTGATCTCCCAAGTGGGGAAACCCTCGATCTTCTTGGCGTCACAGAGGGCTTTCTGGCTGTTGCGCCCATCAGCGGCACATTCCACCAGGGTGAGTTGGTCGGTGGCTGCCTTGCCGAACAGCTCCTTCTGTTCATGGCAATGGGGGCACCAATAGGCCGTGTACATCACCGCTCCACTGCGGGTGAGATGGTCAGCCAGAGCCACCGCCTGTGGACTGCTGATGGCTGCAACGGCGGGGGGCACACCCTTAGCGGAAGCCGCCACGGGGCGATCCACGGACGCCGCCCAGCCCAGGCCGAGCATCGCCACCACCAGGGCGACGATCACGGCACGGAACAGCACCTGACCCCGATCGTCCCACTCCCCGCCCACCAAGCTGAGCGCAAACAGCCCCAGGCTCAAGGATGCGGAGAGCACGCAGAAGAAGCAGAACGCCTGGATCTTGACGACCATCAGCCCCATCAACAGGAGACTGAACACCGCCATACCGGTGCTGAGCAGCAGCAGGCCCCAGCAGCTGCGCTGGGCCAGCTCAGCGCGCGAATCCCCCCGCAACACCAGCGGGAGCACCGCCAGCACCAGCACCGCCGCGTAGGCCATCCAGCCGAAGAGCGACAGGGGCTGGCCGAACAGACTGCCCCAGGCACTATTGAGCACCTTGTCGCAGCCTTCGGCACCGCCAGGGCAGCTCAAAGAGCCCAGCAGGCCCCAACGCTTCAAGGTGATAGCGCCGGTGTCGATGAAGCCAACCGTGGCGAGCACGGCCATGGCCACCCGGGCCCAGCGACGGGCTGGGTCACTGCGGCGCCGCGAAGAGTTGAGTCGCTGGCTGAGGCGGGTGGAGGTCACGGCAACGGCTGCACTGGGTGGATTCTCGCAGCCACAGGCTCGAGCGCCACTACAGACGCCCCCATAGGGTGGAGAGTCGGCTGGCCCTTTCCCATGACCAAACCAACCGTGGCCTTTGCCCACCTGGGCTGCGAGAAGAATCGGGTGGACACCGAGCACATGCTCGGCCTACTGGCCGAGGCCGGCTATGGCGTGAGCGCCGACGAGAGCGAGGCCAGCGTGGTGGTGGTCAACACCTGCAGCTTCATCCAGGACGCGCGGGAGGAATCGGTGCGCACCCTGGTGGAGCTGGCGGAACAGGGCAAGGAGCTGATCATCGCCGGCTGCCTGGCCCAGCACTTCCAGGAGGAGCTGCTCGACTCCCTGCCGGAAGCCAAGGCCATCGTGGGCACCGGCGATTACCAGCACATCGTCAGCGTGCTGGAGCGGGTAGAGGCCGGCGAACGAGTCAACCAGGTGAGCGCCATCCCCACCTTCGTGGCCGATGAGCACCTGCCCCGCTACCGCACCACCTCCGAGGCCGTGGCCTATCTGAAGGTGGCCGAGGGCTGCGACTACCGCTGCGCCTTCTGCATCATTCCCCACCTGCGCGGGGATCAGCGCTCCCGGCCGATCGAAAGCATCGTGGCGGAAGCCAACAGCCTTGCCGCCCAAGGGGTGCAGGAACTGGTGCTGATCAGCCAGATCACCACCAACTACGGCCTGGATCTCTATGGCAAACCCCAGCTGGCCCAGCTGCTACGAGCCCTCGGGGAGGTGGAGATCCCCTGGATCCGGGTGCACTACGCCTATCCCACCGGACTGACGCCCGAGGTGCTGGCGGCCTACCGCGAGGTGCCCAACGTGCTGCCTTACCTGGATCTGCCTCTGCAACACAGCCACCCCGACGTGCTGCGAGCCATGAATCGCCCCTGGCAGGCGGACGTGACCGCGGGCCTGCTGCAACGCATCCGTGAGCAACTGCCCGAGGCGGTGCTGCGCACCACCTTCATCGTGGGCTTCCCCGGCGAAACCGAGGAGCACTTCCAGCACCTGCTCAACTTCGTGGCCGAGCAGCGCTTCGACCACGTGGGCGTGTTCACCTTCTCGCCAGAGGAGGGCACCCCCGCCGCAGACCTCCCCGATCCGGTGCCGGCCGATGTGGCGGCCGAGCGCAAGGATCGCCTGATGGCCCTGCAGCAACCGATCGCCGCCGAGCGCAATGGCGCCTGGGTGGGCCGGATCGTGGATGTGCTGATCGAACAGGAGAACCCCAGCACCGGCGAGATGCTGGGCCGCTGCGCCCGCTATGCCCCTGAAGTGGATGGCGAAGTGCGAGTGATGCCCGGTGAGGAGGGCCTCTGCGCCGCGCCGGGAACGATGGTGCCGGTGCGCCTCACCGCCGCCGACACCTACGACCTGGTCGGTGAAGTGGTGGGGGCCCGGGCCATGGTGGACGACGTGCTCGCATCCCGACGGACGGGAGCTTGAACTGGCGGGCGCACCAACGCACCACCTTTCTGGTGGCGTCAGGGCTGAGCACGGCCGGGTCGTTCGCGGGCCTCACCGCCAAGGGCTGGATCCTGATCGATGGCAGCAACAACCCCATGCTGCTGGCTCTGCATTTCGCCGTGCTGGCCATGCCCACCCTGCTGGTCAGTGGTCCCGCCGGCGTCATGACCGACAGGCTGGGCTGCGAGAGCGTGCTAATCCGATCCCAGTGGGGTCTCTTCGGCGCCGGCGTGATCGGGGCCATTGCGATCCCCCTGACGGATGGGGGCCTGCAGGTGAGCCTGCTGTTATTGAGCACCCTGCTGGTGGGCATCGCCAGCGCCTACGAACTCTCGGCCCGCAACAAGTACTGCGCCCTGCTGGTGGAGAGCCCCGAGCAACTGGCGCCCTACCTCGCCAGCTTCTCGGTGGTGTTTAACGTCGGCAAGCTGGTGGGGCCGCCCCTGGGCGGCTGGTTGCTGGCCTGGACGGGAGCAGGCACGGCCCTGGCGATCGATGCCGCCACCTTTTTGCTGCCGATCGCCTCGGTGCTCTGGCTGCTCAGCCCCGACCGGAGCCGGGAACAACGCAGTGCCCCTGGGGCCTCCGCCAGTCTCAGGGCCGCCTGGACCACCAGTGGGCCGGTGCTGCGCCACGTGCTGCGCTTTACCGCCCTGGCTTGCCTGGTGGGATTCTTCCACCCGGGTCTGGCCCCCCTGATGGCCCGGGATCTTCTGGGGCCATCGCCCCAGGCCCTGGGCCTATTCACCAGCGTGCTGGCGGCCGGCAGCATCAGCGGCGGACTGGTGCTGCAACGCCACAGTCGCTGGCTGAGCCAAAGGCCTGCTCTGCTGCTAGGCAGCTGCACCCTGATCACGGCCCTCGCCCAGCTGGGCCTGGCCCGGTTCAGCCAAGCCGCCACGAGCGGATTGGGACTGGCCGCCACCTTTGCCATCGGCGCCGGCACCGCCAGCCTGTTGTCCGGCGTCAATCTGATCAGCCAAGTTGGCTCCCCCATGGCCATTCGGGGGCGCATGGCAGGCCTGGGACAAATCGCCTTCCTGGGGGGAGGCGGGCTCAGTGGCCTGATGGCCGCAGCCCTGAGCCTGATCATCGGGCTCAAGGCCACATTGGCTGTCCTGGGCGGAACGGGCCTACTGCTGGCGCTAGTGGAACTCCAACGCCGCCACCAGCTGCGCCTAGAGCTCAGATCAGCTTGATGCCGCGCAGCACGATGGATGCGGCGATAGCCACGGCAATTCCGCCACCAACGAGGCCCAAATAGATCGCGGCACCCATGGCTGCCCTTCAAACAATGGGGCCATTACAGCAGAAAGGGGACGAGCTTCAGGATTTCCGTAAACCACCTAGGCTTTTGTTCACTCATAAGGTCTCCCAGCGCAGCCCCAGCGCCCTGGCCCAGGCGCCTAGCGCCTAGCGCCCCGGCCCACCCCAGTTTTTCCCCCAGCTCTGCTGCCCTGAATGCGCACGCTCTTTGTTTACCCCGAGTTCCCGAAGACCTTCTGGAGCTACGAAAAAATCCTTGAGCTGATCGACCGCAAGGTGCTGCTCCCACCGCTGGGACTGGTGACCGTGGCCGCCCTGCTTCCCCAGCACTGGGAGATGAAGCTGGTGGACCGCAACGTGCGCGAGGTCACGCCGGCCGAGTGGGACTGGGCTGAACTGGTGGTGATCTCTGGAATGATCGTGCAGAAGGCCGATATGGCCGTGCAGATCTCCAAGGCCAAGGAACGGGGGATCCCCGTGGCCGTGGGTGGGCC
>JBEEKG010000060.1:0-2794 GCA_041168785.1 Cyanobacteriota bacterium | reverse complement strand
GACCGGCCCCCACCAGATACACGGTGCCGAGCACGACGCTGTCGCTCATGGCAGGGCCTCCAGTTCGGCCAGCAGCAGCTGGTGAAAACGCGGTCGCTCCAGCAGCGGCGGACCCACCCGGTCGGCCAGGCTGTCGGTGAGTCGGTTGGCCGCCAGGGCGAGGGGCAGGGCCGGCGCCGTGAGGGTCAGCTGCAGCTCCGCAAGATGCTCTGCACTGTATGGAGTGGCCAGGCAGCGAGCACCGGTGCGGCGCTCCAGGGCCCGGCAATAGCGCGGAGCCACCGCACCCTCCAGGGGATGGTGCAGCAGCAGGGGCCGGGGCAATAGCGCCAGCTCCGCGGCCAGGGCCCGCTGCCAGACAGGCCAGGCCCCCAAAAAGGAGAAACGCCGCACCCGCGTGTGGCGCTGCCAGTGGCGCACGATCGCCGGCAGGTCATGGCGCACATGACCCCCGGGCAGCAGCAGCAGGGGCACCAGGGTGAGGCCCTGGCCGGGGCGCAGCAGCTGGTCGGCAGGGGGTGGCGCGGCCGCGGTGAGAAGTTGGAAGCGCACGGGTGCCCCACGCCGCTGCTCCAGCTCCGCGGCCAAAACCTGCAACGCATCGGGCAGTTCACCCCCACTGCGGCCATGCACCACCAGCAACAGGGGCTGGGCGGGGGTCGCCCGCAGCCGCCGCTGCAGGCGCTGGGCCACCTGGGGATCGAGGGCCCGGCCGGCCAGGGGCAGCAGCCAGCGACGCGCATCGGACAGCCGGGCCAGCAGATCCACCGCCGTGGAGGCCAACTCGGCATCGAGGTCGGTGGCCAGGCCACTCAGGCACCCCACCAGGGCTGCGCGAGGCCAGGCCGGCAGACCCAGGGCCACCCCCTCGAGCGCAGCTCGCCGCTGGCGCCCGCTCACCGGAGCCCTCAGCCAGGCCTGCAGCACGGACCAGGCCAGCCGCTGACGCTGGTGACCGAGCAGGGGAAGTAGAGCAACGGCCACCGCTTCTGGACAGGCCAGACCCGGTGCCCCGGGCAGCGGCACCAGTTGGTCGAGCAGCCAAGCCGCGGTGGCGGGGTCCCGATCCCGCACTACCTGGGCAGGAAAGGCCGGATCGGGGCTGGGCTGCTGGCGCCACCAGCGCAGCAAACGGCGCTGGGCCGGTCCATCGAACCGTTCCGCCAGGGCCGCCAACAGATCCGCCTGGGGGTCCAAGGCCCCGGATTCGATCGCCTCAAGCCAGGGCTCGAGGGGCAGCGCTCTCTGGCCACGCAGCTGTTGCAACCAGGGCCAGCGCGCTGGAGACCCAATGCTGGGCAGATCGATGGGCGGGAGCGCGGCAGAAGCCAGAACGGTCACCCTGCGGAGCGGCGGCGGGCACCGAAATGCTCCACAAGCAGCTGCTCCAGCACCTCGGGCAGGTCGGTGAGCGGCACCCCTTTGTGGTGGAGTTCAGCCAACTTCGGCTCGGCATCCATGGCACCACCCAGGTAGATCTTGGCCGCCTCCACCATGTCACCGTCCTTGCGGGCCTTGGCCCCCATCAGGCCGATCTGGCCCATGTAGGGCTGGCCGCAGGCGTTGGGGCAGCCGGTCCAGTGCATGCGCACCGCATCGGGCAGCTCGATGCGCCGCTCCAGCTCCTCGAGCACCGCCTGGGCCGTGCCCTTGGTGGGAATCAAGGCAAAGCTGCAGTAGGCATTGCCCGTGCAGCTCACCGCCTCGGCCTGCAGCGGCGAAGGGTCCGGACGCAAGCGCTGCAACAGCGGCTCGACCAGCACAGCCTCGAGGCGCTCGCTGGGCACATGGACGATCATCAGGTTCTGGGCTTCGGTGAGCCGCACCTCACCACTGCCGTAGCCACGGGCCAAGCGGGCCAACTCGGCCATCACGGCCGCATCGAGCCGGCCCATGGGCACATGCAGCCCCAACCAGTGGAGGCCCGCCTGCCTCTGCGGCTGCACCCCGAGCCCACTGCGGGGCGCACGGGTCACCAGGTGATGGCCATCGTGGGGAAGGGCGGTTGCGGGGGCTCCGGCTTGGTCGGGGCCCAGTTCCAACGCCAGCTCCGCCCAGGTGGTCAACACCGCTTGGCGATAGCCCTCCAGGCCGAGCTGCTCGATCAGATACATCAAGCGGCTCTTGTTGCGCTGCTGACGGTTGCCTTCGCGCTCGAAATGACGCAATACCGCCAGGGTGAAGCTGGGCAGCTGATCCCCCCGCAGCCACAGCCCCAGGGGAATGGCCAGCTCATTGCGCTGGGCGGAGAAAAAGCCACCCACCATCACGGTGAAGCCCAGCTCGCCCTGGTGGTGCGCGGGCAGGAAGGCCAGATCGTTGTGCAGCAGGAAGCTGTCGGGGGCGCCGCCCACGGCCACATTGAATTTGCGCGGCAGGTTGCGTGGGCCGGCCGGCCCCAACAGGGCGACCTGAATCGCCTCCACCAGGGGCCGGGTGTCGACAATCTCCTCAGGGTCGATGCCGGCCAGGGGATTCCCCGTGATGTTGCGGGGGTTGTCGTGGCCCGACTGGCGGCTGGTGAGGCCCACAATCTCCAGCGCCGCCATCAGCGGCGCCATGTCCTCGAGCAACAGCCCCCGCAGCTGGATGTTCTGCCTGGTGGTGATGTCGGCGCTGCCGTGCTCACCACAGCGGTCGATCGTCTCGGCCAGCACGTCGAGCTGGTCGGCCGTGATCACCCCGTTGGGCAGCCGCAGCCGCACCATGAACCGCCCTGGGGTGACCGGACGGAAGAAGATCCCCAACCACTTGAGCCGGATCGTGAGGGTGGCTTCGTCGAGGCTCTCCCAGC
>JBEEKG010000059.1:0-3497 GCA_041168785.1 Cyanobacteriota bacterium | reverse complement strand
CTCCACCCGGAGGATTTGGCCCAGGAGCAGGCCAAGTTGGCGGAGCTCAAGGCCCAACGGGTGCCCAGTCGCCACTCCCGCTGCCGCTATCTCAGGCCCGATGGGGAGGTGGTGTGGGCCGATCTCTCCCTCTCGGCGATCCGCTCACGCGCCGGCCAGATTCGCTACTTCCTGGCCCAGCTGGCTGAAGTCACCGACCTGGAGGAATCCCGCGCCAGCCTTAGGCGGAGTGAAGCGAACTACCGGCTGATTGCCGAAAACGCCCTGGACGTTGTGGTGCGCACCAATGCCGCAGGAATGATCGAATGGATCTCCCCATCGGTGTTCACCTTGGCGGGCTGGACCCCGGCCGAGCTCATTGGCAACCCGATGCTCACGGTGATCCACCCGGACGATCAGGCCCAGTTCAGTCGTCCCGAGCTGGCGGGCTCCCAGGGCCTCGCGGCCACGAGATTGGAGATGCGTCTGCGCACCAGCCAGGGACAGTATCGCTGGGTGTCCCTGTTCCGCCGGCCGCTGCTGGATGCCCTTGGACGGGTGACGGGTTTGGTTGCTGGATGGCGAGATGTTCAAGCTGAAGTGGAAGCTCGCCAGGCCCTTTTGGCCAGTGAACTCAGTTACCGCATGCTGGCTGAGAACGCCCAAGATGGAATCCTGATTCTGGAGCTGGCTAGCGGACGCATCACCGCGGCCAACCCCTACATCTGTGCTCTGCTGGGATTTGCGAAGGAGGAGTTGCTCGACAAACAACTCTGGGAGATCGGAGCCTTTGCTGATAAGCAACTGGCGATTAACGCCTATGCTGAACTGCAGGAAAAGGGGTATATCCGCTATGAAGATCTACCCCTCACCACCAAGGCTGGTGCCGTTAAAGAAGTTGAGTTTGTTAGCAATGTCTACCGGGTGGGTGATGGGGAGGTGATTCAGTGCAACATCCGCGACATTTCGGATCGCAAAGCCGCTGAAAAAAAGGCCGCGCAATACCAGCAGGACACCCTCCGGAGCCTGGAGGAGATCGTGGCATCGCTGGTGATGCTGAATGAACGCCGGGACCCCTACACCGCGGGCCACGAGGCCCGGGTGGCGGATTTGTCCTTTGCCATTGGCCGGGAGATGGGCCTCAGCGATCACGAGCTTCAGGGCCTGCGCATCAGCGGCATGGTGCATGACATCGGCAAGTTCACCATTCCCACCGAGATCCTCACCAAGCCCACCCAGCTCTCCGCCGAGGAGATGGCCCTGATGCGCACCCACGTGCGGGCCGGCCACGAGGTGCTGCAGTCCATCCATTTCCCCTGGCCCGTGGCCGAGACCGTGCTGCATCACCACGAGCGGCTCGATGGCAGCGGCTATCCCCAGCAGCTCGTTGGCGATCAGATCAGCCTGCTGGGGCGGATCCTGGCCGTGGCCGACACGGTGGAATCGATGGCGACCAATCGCCCCTATCGCTTTGCCAAGGGGTTGGAAGCGGCGCTGGCCGTGTTGGCAGAGGGCAAGTCCACCCTCTACGACCCCGCCGTGGTGGAGGTCTGCCTGCGGTTGTTCCGCGAGGGTCGCTACAGCCTTGCCGTCCAGGGGGAGGCAGGGTTGCCCCCGGGCCGTTTGGTTGGCGATGCCGCTGCTGGCTGACGGCTGCTGTGCTGCTCAGGCCTCTGCTGATCGGTCCTGTCAAGTGAGGCGAACACCGCTGCCAGCGGGTTGGGGCCCATAAGCTCTGGCCGAGTGAACCGTTGGGACCCGGGGCATGTCAGGTGCGTTATGGAGGGGTTGCGGCCCCGTCGCCCTGCCGTTGTTGCTGTTGTCGGTGGCTGTATTCACTGTGGGTTTTGATCGGCTGGCCTTCTGGTGGCGCTGGTGGCGGCGGGGACGGCGGCCCTGGCGGGAGCTCTGCGGGGCCTTGGCCGCCGCGCCTTCGCCGGAGGTGCGCACTCAGCTGCTCGAGGATGGGGACGAGCAGATGGCTTGGGGCGAAGCCGTGCTGCAGGCTGCGGTGGTGCTGGCTCCCCTGCTCGGCTTGGTGGGCACCACGGCAGGCCTGATGGGGGTGTTGAAGCAGCTCGGCCCCCAGCTGCTGTTGCCCCCCACCGCCCCCCTGGCCGGCTACGGCGACGTGTTGCTGCCCACCCTGTTGGGACTCCAGCTCACCGTGGTGGCGATGGCCCTGTTGCTGCTCAACCAGGGCCTGCGGCGCTGGCAGTTGCGCCGCTGTGCCGCCATGCCGTCGTGACGGGCCAGCCGGCCGGGACTGGCCCCCTGCTGCTTTTGGTGCCCTTCACCGCCACCAGCCTGGTGCTGCTGCTGGCGGTGGCCGCCCTGCCCACCCTGTTGCTCCAACCGGCACCCCAGGTCCGGGCCGAGTCCAGCGCGGGGGGAGGGGCTGGCTGGGCGGTGGTCCGCACGGCCCGGGGGCTGTGGTTGCTCAATGGGGTCCCGATCGCCCAGTACGGTTTGGGACGCACCCTTCGCACCCGCCCCAAAGGGCTGGTTGGGCTGCGGTTTGTGCCCTCAGCCGCCTTGACCAGTGCGGAGGTGGCGGCCTCCTTGGCCTGGCTGCGGCAGCAGGCGCGGCTGCCCGTGGTGCTCGAACCCCTGGGGGCGGGTGGGTGAGACAGGTGCTTTCCGGTCCAGGGCTACCGGCTTTGGGCTATGGCCTGTTGGCTACGGCTCTCTGTGGGCTGGGCTTGGCCGTGCTGCTGCTGCCCCAGCGCTGGCAGCAGCGGCCGATGGTCCAAGGCGTGGTCAGTGTCCATCTGGCCGCCGATGGTCGCCTCACGCTGTGGAATCAGCCGGTGGCGTCTGCCGAGCTCTTGCGCCGGCTGGCCAGTCCGTCGGTTCGGCGCCGTCTGGTCCGCCTGCGGATCGTGCCCGATCCGGACACCCCCTGGGGGGATGTGCGCCGCCTGCTCACCCAACTTGACTCCCTGCCGCTGCCCCTTGAACTTCAGCTTCCTGCCTCTCCCCCGCCGGCTGGCTGACCCGGCGCTGCGCCGTTGGGGCCCGGCCCTGATCGCTGCTGGCCTCTGTCAGGTGTGGCTGCTGTTGGCCCTGGCGCCCCCAGAGCCCGCCGGCCGTCGCTCCCGCCGCACCGTTGGGTTCGACGACACCCCCTCCCTGCTGCGCTGGAGTCGCCTGCCCAGCCAGCAGGCTTCTGCCGCGGCGCTTCCAGTGATTCCCCTGGAGGGCTTAGCGGCCCTGCCCCCACCACCCCCTTCCACCCTGCCCACAGAGCCTGAGGTCACGAGTCCCGGGTCGCTCCCCCAGGGCGGACGCCCGCCCAGCCAGGCCGATGCTCTGCCGGCTCAGCCGGGGACGGCCTTCGCGCTGGCCCGCCAGGTGGCCCGGGGCGAATGGCCCCAGGATCCGCCCATTCAGGCCCTGGTGGCGGTGCAACGGCGTCAGTGGTGGCTGCTTCCGGTGCAGACGCGGGCCCTGGAAGCTCTTTGGAACGGGGGGACGGAGAAGACCTGGCCGCCGAGCCTGGGCTCCGTGCCGCAGGG
>JBEEKG010000058.1:0-3754 GCA_041168785.1 Cyanobacteriota bacterium | reverse complement strand
CCGTAACGCTTCAAAGGCTTGATGCTGAACAGGTTGCAGCGGTCAAACTGTCGCGGAACTCGGGATCGCGGGGTGACAGAGTTCTAGCGATTGAACACTGGACAGCGGTGTTCGCCAACGTCCAGGGATTGGACGTCCCACCGCGAGGCCTCATCGGATGAGGCGCTTGATCACCCCATGACTGACCCGATGCAGGCCCCCATGACTGACCCTGTGGTCAAGCAGCCCGAACCCGAGTGGATTGGCGAGGTTCTCGGAACCACCGTGAAGAGCTTGGAGGCCAAGCTGCTGGGCGAAGCCAGGGGATTTCAATCCACCACCTGGCGATTGGAATTGAGCTGTGACCCGCCTGGTGCGGGCCCTGCCAGCGTGATCCTCAAAAGCGAAACATCCAATCAGGATTTCAATGCGTTCAGCCGCCTGAACAATGCCTTCGGGCGGGAGGTGGGCGTGTACACCCATTGCACCCCCCGGCTCAGCAATCACCAGCCGGCCGTCTTTGCCACCCATGCCGGTGAGCCGTCCTGGTTGCTGATGGAAGACCTCACCTACCTGCGTTCTGGCGATCAGGTGATCGGTCTCAGCTATCAGGAAACGTTGGCTTCGATCCAGCGTATGGCCGCTATCCACGCCGAATTCTGGATGGACCCAGGCTTGCACCAGCATGACTGGCTGCCGAATCATGGCTTCTGGTTCTCCAATCCCGACGCCGAGATCGTGGAGGATTTCTTTGCCACCTACGGCGTGCGTTTTGGGTCCGACGTGTGCCGGCTGTACCGCGCTGTTCTCGAACAGACCAGCGCCATCGATGCAGCCATGCAAGACCGACCGTGGACCCTCGTGCATGGGGACCTCCGCGCCGACAACTTGCTGTTCGGCCACACGGTGGAGGATCCCGAATCCGTGATCATCGATTGGTCCTGGGCGAGCCGCAGCGTGGCCGCGATCGACATCGCTTTCCTGGTCGGTGGCAGTACGCCCCAGGCCCAGCGATTGGGGCGTCATGACGATCTGCTGCTGGCCTGGCACCAGGAGCTGGTGAACCGTGGCGTCCGCGATTACCCGCTGAGCGAGGCGCGCTACGACATGCAACTCTCGGCCCTGCGCTGCATCACCGCAGGCGTGGCGATGCATGGCTTTTCGCGGGGGCCGGATACACCGATTCGTGCCGCCCTCTTCATGGATGATGCGATCCAGCGGCATGCCGCCTACGCCCTGGAAATCGACGCCTGGGCGGCCTTGCCGGATCCCTCCGGTTTCCCGCTGCGCCGTTGAACTCCTTGTCTGCCGTCACCCCTGCCCTGGCCTCCGGCTCCGAGCCCGAGCTGCGTCAACAACTGGTGACGGTGGCCCGGCGCATGAATGCTTCGGGCCTCAACCAGGGCACCTCGGGCAATCTCTCGGTGCGGATCCCTGGGGGTCTGCTGATTACCCCCAGTTCCCTTCCCTACGAGCTGATGCAGCCGGAGGATCTGGTGGCCTTGGATCTGGCTGGCAGCTCCCGGGATGACGGCGCCAGGCGACCCTCCTCGGAGTGGCGCCTCCATGCGGACATCCTGGCGGGTCGGCCGGAGATTGCGGCGGTGCTCCACTGCCATTCCATCCACGCCACGGCCCTGGCCTGCCATGGCCGCCCGATCCCCCCCTTCCACTACATGACCGCTGTGGCCGGCGGCGATGACATCCGCTGCGCCCCCTATGCCACCTTCGGCACCGCGGAGCTGTCGGAGCTGGCGGTGGCGGCCCTGGTGGATCGGTGGGCCTGTCTGCTGGGCCAGCACGGCCAGGTGGCCCTGGGGGCCAGCCTCGACCAGGCCCTGCGCATCGCCATTGAGGTGGAAACCCTGGCGCAGATGTATCTCCAAGCCCTGCAACTGGGCGAGCCGCCGCTGCTCAGCCCCGAGCAGATGGCGGCCGTTCACCACCAGTTCCGCACCCTGCTCTACGGGGCGGGGGCCTGAAGTCGCGCCAGGAGCAGCCCGGCACCTCCTGCCAGCACCACAACCGCCAGGCACGCGGCTGTCCAGAGGGGTAAGCCCCAGCTCGCCACCGCCAGGGGCGCCACCACGGTGATCACCCCGCCGGCCAGAAAGGGCTGCAGCAGCAGTTGTTTGATGGAGAAGGCTGGCAGCGCATCGCTGCGGTCGTCGGGGTCAGCCATGCGCAGCAGCAGTAGGCCGCTGGCCGCCACACCGGTGGCCTGGCCGAACTCAATCACCGCCCGCTCAAACCAGTCCGCCGGCAGAACCCGTGGTGCCAGCAGCAGGGTGACCCCCAGGTTCCAGGCCAGGCCGCTCACCGCCAGCACCGTGAGCGGCAGCCAGTCGGCCCGCAACAGGCCCAGATCCAGCCCGGCGGTGGCGGCGGTGATCAGCAGATCTGCCGAGAGGGTACCGATCTGGCTCTGCACCGGGGCGGAGGCCCAATGGGCCTGGCCGCTGCGCTCCAGCGCCAGGCGCACCAGCAGCGAGCCCACGATCGCCAGCGGAAACACGGGCAGGGAGTCGACCACCAGGGCGACGCCGTCCCCCAGCCCCGCCGTGAGCCAGCGCAGGGCGGCCAGCAGACCTACGCCCACCAGCACGGCCACGCCCGCCAGGGCCAGATTCACCGCCCAGGTGGCCGCGCCGGGGGCAGGGCCTGGGGGGGAGGGTACGGGCGCTTCGGCACCGGTAGGGGGGCTTGCTGGAGCATACCGATCGGCCAGCAGCCAGCCGCGCTTGCGGGCCAGCACCACCACCAACCCGCCCACCAGGGTGGAGGAGAGCAGCCCCACGGTGGCCATGGCCAGGCCGAGGGCCTGGCCGCCGGGAAAGCCCAGGGCGGCATAGCTCGGTCCCATGGCCGCGGCGGAGCCGTGGCCCCCCTCGTAGGCCACCTCAATCAGGCAGGCCATGATCGGGCTCACCCCCAGCCAGGGCTGCAGCACCAGCAGCACCGCCAGGCCGGCCACCACGTACTGGCCAAAGGCCAGCACCAGGGCCAGCGACACCTGCCCGGAGACCGGCCGCCAGAGCCCCTCCAGCTTGGGCAGCGGTTTGCCCAGCAGCAGGGAGCCGAACACCAGGGTGAGCAGCACCAGGGGGAGATCGGCCCACAGCTGCAGCACCTCGGCAGGCAGCAACGGCAGCGGCCCGCCAGGGGCCAGCAGCAGGCCCAGTAGGCCGGCCAGCAGCGCTTCGGGGATGCCCCAGAGCCGCAGCTGCAGCCGGGTGCCGATCGCGCGTCCCACCGCCAGGATCAAGCTGAGGCAGGCCACGGCCAGGGCCAGCCAGCCAAGGCCCTGGAACAGGTCGCTTTCAAGGGTGGCGATCACAGGCCGAAATGCCTTCTGAAGAACGCTTCGGTGGCTTCGAGCACCTGGATCAAGGTGCTGCTGCTGCGGAAACCATGGCCTTCGTGAGGGAACCGATGCACCTCCACGGGCACGGCGTTGGCCGTCAGGGCCGCCGCCATGCGATCGGTCTGCGCGGGGGGCACGACCAGGTCGTCGAGGCCCTGGAAAAAGATCACGGGACAGCGGATGCGATCGGCATGCTGCAGGGGTGAGCGCTCCGCGTAGGTGGCCTGCGCTGCGGGCCAGGGACCCACCAGTCCATCGAGATAGCGGGCTTCGAAGCGGTGGGTGTCCTGGGCTAAGGAGCGGAGATCGGCCACGCCATAGCGGCAGGCACCGGCCCGGAACACGTCCGTGAAGCAGAGGGCCGCCAGGGTGGTGAAGCCGCCGGCGCTGCCCCCCTCAATCGCGATGCGC